>CAJXRJ010000106.1 GCA_913058555.1 uncultured bacterium | reverse complement strand
CGGAGGGACGGCAGGTCCGCTCGGAGTTTGATCGTGACGTGTGCGACGTTGCCCTTTTTGAGTTCGGGGCGGGAGGCGTGGGGCACTCGGGACTTCTTGGTCCTCTTCGGACCGCGCCGATGAGGGGGAATGGCGAAGGCGAAAAGAGGCTGTTTGAAGGTGGCAGGCTTCATGATTACCTATAGCCCACTTAGCGCTAAGGTCAACCTCCATAATGGCTCTAAAGTGCCTTTTCGGTGCGTTTTGCGGCACTTTTGGGCCTCGCCATATCCTCTCTTCAGGCAGGAGATTCGGCCCCCACTCACACCTTCGCGCAACCGTGGGTTCGGCCCTGGCCTCCCCCTCCGCTGCGCGGAGTCTGACCGAAGCTAGAAGCCTCACAGCCCCCCCATCCCTTCCAATAGGCGCCTGCGCTCCCAGCCCTCCAGTTTCTCCTCCTTCCCTGGTCCGTCGGCGGAGCCGACTCACGCCAAGCTCCCTGATGCGACGCTCCGTCAGGACCCGGCGATGGAGTAGACGTTTCTCACGCCGGGGAATTCGACGGCTGCGATCTCTTGGACTTTGAGCAGGACGTCGCGGTCGCCGGAGTTGCAGAGGACGTAGAACTTCCAGAGGTTGCGGTAGCTGCGCTCGAGGTCGCCGAGGCGGGGTACTTTGTCGGCGTAGTCGGAGAGCGGATGCACGCCGGCGACGCCTGGCCAGCGGACGTGGATGCGGGCCTCCTTGAGCTGCATCTCCTTGGCGGGGCAATAGACGATCACGCGGACATCACGGCCGAGGGCGAACTTGACGGTTTCCTCGATGCGGCCTTCCACGAGGGCGCGGGCCTCGCCGCCGCCGGCGGCGAAGTACTTGTTCACGAGCTCGGCCTGGACGCCTTCGTTTTCGTACGCAGGGAAGACGCAGGCGCGCTTGTAGAGCCGGCGGTTGGTGAACCTCTGCACGAGATCGCGCACGACCTCCTTGGTCTCAGGCTTGGCCTTATCGGCGGCCCGGAGGAGGACGTCGAGCACGGAGGCGTCCGTCGTGTCGTAGAGGTCGTTCTCGCCGAGCACCTCCTCGCGCACGAGCAAGTCAATCGCCCGCGCCACGAGCGCCCCCGCCGCCACCTTGGCGTGGTGGTAATACACACGCTCGGAGAAGACGTACCGTGCCTCGAGCATACGCACGATCTCGCTCAAGATGTCCTCGCGTAGGAGGTCGTGCTTGGCGAGGTCAATGTAGAGGTTGCCCGTCGCGCGATCGATCTTGAAGTAACTGTGGACCCGCTCGTCGACCTGGAGCCTGAGGCCCGTGAAGTACGCGTCCCGCGCCAGGTAGTCGAGGATGTCGGCGGCGATCGTCCCTGAGAGAAGCTGGCCCCAATAGGGGGGCACGTCGCGCCGCCCTGGCGTGCCTGGCTTGGTCAGGACGCTGAAAACGTCCTCGCGTAGTCCGAGGTCCTCGAGGATGTCGCCAATGGCGGTGCCCCGGTCGAAGAGGCGCTCGTAGCGGTACGCCGAGTCGTGGCGTTCGAAGAGAGCGTCCTGGTCCTCGATGTTGTGGCCAAAAGGAATGTGCGTGACATCGTGCAGGAGGCCCGCCATGCGAATCACGCGGGCCTCCTCGTCGCTGATCGCGATGCCCCGGGCGGGATCGATCTCGAACGAGAGATTGATCGCGTCGATGATCTTTTGGGCCACGTACACGGTCCCAATCGAGTGATCGAAGCGCGTATGCAGGGCGCCCGGGAACACCAAGTAGGCCGGCCCGAGCTGCTTGATCCCGCGCATGCGCTGCATCTCGGGCGTATCGAGAATGCGGAGCTCTTCGTGGGTCAGGTAAATGTCGCCATGCACGGGGTCGCGCATGACGCTGTATCGCTTGCGTCCAGCCATGGAATGGGGCGCGCGGGGCGCCGCGCGGGCGAACAGGATCCCAAGCGGAGTCCAGAGCCACAAGGACGATCGCGGGAGTTCATGGGCGTAAGCTTCCCTTGGCCACCCTGGGGCGCAAGACTCTGGATTCCCATGGTGGTCCCTGCACTGCGAATCGCCTGCTTCGAGCCGTGGCTCGGTGGCAGCCACCGCTCGTTCCTCGACGAGTGGGCCAAGCGATCCCAACATCAGCTTGATGTGTTTGGCCTCAGCCCCCGGCATTGGAAATGGCGCCAGGAGGCGAGCGCTTGGGAGCTCGCCAAGAAGATCGACCCCCAGAGCGAGCCGCCAGACCTGCTGTTCTGCAGCGACTACGTGGATCTCCCCAGGCTGATCGGGTTCCTGCCAGAGCGCTGGAGGCAAGTGAGGACCCTCGCGTACTTCCACGAGAATCAGCTCACCTACCCGGTGGCGAACGGCGGTCGCAACGACCATGGGCCTGGATTCAGCAACATCCTCACGGCGATCCGGGCCGACGCGCTCGTTTTCAACTCGAACTTCCATCGGGCCGAGTTCGGCGCGGCGGCAGACAAGCTCCTGAAGCGGCTCCCCTCCCCCAATCCGAGGGCGGAGCTCGCCGCCGCGATCGAGAGGGCCTCGGTGATTCCCCCGCTGCCGGACCTGGATGGCATTCCCCCCGGGCCAGGCGCGCCCGAGGGAGCACCCATGCGGGTCCTCTTCCCCCATCGACTGGAGCCCGACAAGGACCCCGCCGCCTTCTGCCACGCGGTTCGCGAAGCCGCGGACGCTGGAGCTGAGATCGAGCTGGTGTTCACCGGCACGGGTCGAGGCACTCCGAGGCCAGAAATCGCCGCCGCCCTGCAATCGGTCGCGGCTTGGACTGCGAGCGACAGCGGCTACGCAGAGTCCCGAGAGTCCTACATCAAGCTCCTGCGGGGTAGCGACGTCGTCGCCTCCACGGCCCATCACGAGTTCTTTGGCGTGGCCTTCGCCGAGGCCATGGCCGCCGGCTGCACGCCGCTGGCCCCCGGGCGGCTGAGCTACCCGAGTTTGCTGGAGGGCTGGCAGGGGGTCGCGGGCCTCGGCGGCCTCTACGGGCCCGAGTCGGGCATGGTCGCGCACCTTCTGCGCCTCTCGGAGGCGCGTTCTGGGCTCCGCCAGGTGGCCGCCAGAGACGCGGCACGCGGAGCGGTCATCCCCTTCGACGCGGGCACCAACGTCCCCGCCCTGGACGCCCTCTGCGACCGAACGGTCACCAATCTGAGACATCCTCAAGGCTAGCGCCGCCACCGGGCGACGTAACGACCTCCGGGCCTCTATATCCCACCATGAAACCAACCACGCTCCTCCTCGCCGCGATGCTCATCGCGGGTTGCCAGAACTTTGGCGGCCGCAGCCGCGCTTCCCTCGACGACGGCCTCCTTCAGTTCGCGGAGGCGGACGCGAGGGACGAGATCACCGCTGCGCGCATGGCGCTCATCGAAGCGGGCGACGCGACCGCTGGGGCGATGCACCAGTCGAAGCACGCGGGCGCGGACCGGAAGGTCCTGGATGCCGAGCTTCGCGCGGCGAAGGAACGCATCAGCCGCGAGCAGGACCGCATCAAGACCCTGGCCGAGGTGGAGATGCAAGCGAGTCGTACGCAAGAGATGGACGAGGCCCTCGCCGCCGCCGAGCGAGACCTCGAGATCTGCAAGCAGAAGATCCTCCTGCACGACGCCAGGGCAGAGGAGCTCAAGGCCCAGCTGAACCTGGCGAAGGCCGAGGAATCCCACGCCGCTGCCGTCGTCGACCTCCTCAAGGCACGCGCCCTCAAGGATCTCGGCCGTGAGGAAACCGCCTCCATCGACGTGCTCAAGTTCGAGCGCGCCGAGCGCGATTGCGAAACCGAAATCGAGATCGCCAAGACCGTGCTCCGTTCAGCACAGCGAGAAGTCGGGATCTTGGAAGAGCGCGCCTTCCTGGAGTAACGACCGGCTCCCCAGAAAGGTCGAGCGAAGCGCAAAGGGGAGGTCAGTTCTCTGAGACCTTCACCTTGCTCCAAGTGATCGTCTCAGGGCCCCAGTCAGGAAAGATGTCTTGGAAGTGCACCTTCTTTGGCACGAGCCACTCCTTGTCCACCGCGGACCATTTCACCGTCACCGACTCCTTCCCGGACGACACCTTCGCCGGGACCCGGTGGCCTTTCAGGTTGGCCCATTTCACGGCCACGACGTTGCCTCTGCCGTAGCGAATCTCGACGGGCATGCCGCCCGCGATGCGGATGGCAGCAACAGGGCCTCCGTCGATCTCGATCCAATCCCCGTTGGCGGTGAGCTTCGCCCCGAGGAAAGCCTTATCGAATCGCTCGAAGCGGCATACATCGCGGTTGCTCCACATAAGGAACCGATCGAGCACCACCCCCTCGAGGGCGTCCTTGTCCTGGGGAATCATGCCCTTGTTCGTCGGCATTGCGGCTGACTCCTGCCAGAAGTTCGAAGTGATGCCGCTGACCTTGAACTCGCCCTCTACCTTGCCGTAGCCCCGCCAGAGCGCATCGGTTCCCGAGTGGACGATTCGGTACTTGCCGGTCCATGTGACGCTGGCCGTGGGGTAGCGGTAGAACGCGTCCCAGGCCGCGCGTGCCTTCTCGGCAAGCTCGCCACTCGGTAGAACCCGGTCCTCAAACGCATCGGCACCGAACGTCCAGCCGCTGAACGTCGCCCTCTCACCATGGGGGCCGTCGACGCCCGCGCGCACAGCCACGGATTCTGGCACCCATTGACTCTCGTGCTTCGTCCATCCGTAAGAGATCTTGGATGGCCTCAACGTCGGTGGGTGATTCCAGTATTGCTGAATCCGTGCCGGACGCCATGGGTGGTCTTCGGCTGCGGTCCAATCCCAGTGGAACATCAGGGCATCGGTGTGCTTGCCTGAGTAAGAACGATGCGGCGCCCCGGCCACGACCTCCAGGATGCGCGGCTCGACGCCGGGCGCCCCAACGCCCTTCGCACCTATCCATACGAGCGGCGCCGCGCCGCCACGGAACAGGCGAAGCCCATCCCCTGCGACCTCCTCGGGCCGTGGCCGTGCCACACACCAGAAGTGCTCTTCCACAAAGCGTGCGAGGGCATCGGCTGACTTCAGCTTGGTCCCCGGCTCCGCCCTCGCATCTACCGTTCCGTCGGCACGGATCAGAACCTGGGCCACCACAGGCTCGCCGGTCGGTGACGATTCATGGAGGTAGCTCACGAACGCCCGCACAGGAAAGACCTCGCCCGGCCATCGATAACACTGTGCGTCGACCCTCGCGTACACAGCCAGTGCATCGCCCTTCCTGTCGCTCACGGCCCGGCTCCAATCGACGATTTCCAAGGATCCCACGTCCACGTCGAAGAGCCTCCGGGAACCGATGTTCAGCACCTCGACCGTGTGCTCCACCTCCTTCGAGGCTGGGCACTTGATGCGAATCAAAGAGTCGACGCGGAAGGGCTTCTTGAAGGTCGCCCGCAGCACAAGATCCACATCGAACGCCGACGCATTCGACGCCTTAAAAACCGCTTGCTTGGATTGCGTGAGGTCGGAGCGCACCGTGCTCGGCTTGCCGATCGTCACTCCGGATTCACTGGGCAGCTCGGCCCCTCGCCACCCCCCAGCGTGCAGCACGCGCACTTTCGCGCCCTTCGCCTCGGACTTCTCATACGGGACGAGCGCTTGGTAGGTGTCCTTCCCACCGGCCTCGACCGCGCGCCCGATCCGGCCAGTGTGCGGGAGAGCGACCCGCTCCCAAACCCATGGCTCAGCATCGCGCCCCTTGCCGAGGAACTCGAACGCAAAGGGCTCGGCGAATTCGTAGGCGCCATCTGGGCTACGGGGCACCGTCACCTCCACCGTCACAATCGAACCAGGTGGGCTCTTCTTGGCGTCCTGGGGCTCGACCTTGATCACCCGTGCCTTCATGACCCCAGGGTCGATGTCCACGAAGTCCTGCGGCACGGCGAACGCCAAGCCTTGGGGGCCGAGGGCCGCCCAGGCGAGGCATAGGAAGACTCTGATCACGTTGCGCATGGGATTTCCTCAAAGGGCTGCCCGAAGGGGGTCGTCGCCCGAACGATGGGTAGCGGGCGCTAGTGTCCCCGAGCGCCATCGAAACCGGGCGGCCTCAGTTCTCACGCAACTCGAATCAAGCGCCCCCTGGGAGCCACCATTGGAAAAGCAACGGTGCCCTCCCGTGGGGAGGGCGCCGTCGCCTATTACTAAACAAGCGGTCGCTGAGGGCTTAGTTGGCCGAAACGGGCGCTCGGAACATTCCCGGCGTGTAGGACACGATGCGGCCTTCGATGGCGCTCGCGGCCACAGTGAGCGGCGAGGCCAGGTAGAGATGCCCTGGGCCGCTGCGGCCGCGGAAGTTGCGGTTGATTGCGCTGACCGTGACTTGCTCTGGCGAGTCCGAAACGCCGGGGCCGCAGCCGATGCAAGCGCCGCAGCCTGGGGCGATCACTTCGACGCCGGCCTTCTTGAAGACCTCGTCATAACCCTTGGCCTTGGCGTAGTCGCGCACCGCCATGGAGCCGTACTGGACGACCATGGTGACGCCATCGGCGACCTTGCGGCCCGAGTCGAGGGCGTCCTGGAGCACCTTGGCGTAGAACTCGAAGTCGTCTTCTTTGCCCGCGGTGCAGGAGCCTGCGTAGGCGATGTCGATCTTGACGTTGCCTAGGTCCGCGATGTCCTTGCCGTACGTGGGGTCGCCCGGCTCGGCCACCATCGGCTTGAGAACCGCAAGGTCGATGGTGTGGACGCCGCCGGCGTACTCGGCGCCTTCGTCAGCGGTCACGAACGTCGACGCGATCGAGGCAGCGTCCTGACCTTCGCGGCTCGCCGCGAGCCAGTCCGCGAGCTGCCCGTCGCCCTCGCAGATGCCCGACTTGGCGGAGCACTCGGTGGCCATGTTGCAGAGGGTCGCGCGCTCGTCCGGTGACAAAGAGGCCAGGCCTGGACCGCCGAACTCCATGATCCGATCGAGGGTGTCTTCGCGCTTGGCGAAGGTGTCCAGGATGTGCAGCATCACATCCTTGGCGGTGACGCCCGGGTCGAGCTCGCCCACCAGATTGAATCGGATGGACTCCGGCACTTCCACGAACGTGAAGCCCGCCGAGATGAGGCCTGCGTACTCGGTGGCGCCCACGCCGTAGGTCAACGCGTTGCTGCCGCCGCCCATGCAGGTGTGGCTGTCCGTGGCCTGGATGAAGTCGCCGGGGTCGACGAACTCCTCGCGGGCCACCTGGTGGCAGATGCCCGGGGACACGCCGTCTTTCGCCGAGTAGTCACGCACGCCGGCGTGCTTCTGGAACTCCACCTGGAGATCACGCAGCAGCTGGATTTCGGCGGTGAACGGCTTCATGCGTTCCACGCCCGTCGCGTAGAGCAAGTGATCCTCGAAGACCGCGAACTTCGCCGGGTTCGGGAGGGAGTAGTCCTCGCCGTACTCTTGGCTCAGGAAGTGGTGCACCTGGGCGGTGGTGAACTCGTGGCTGTAGCCGCCGTCGACGTTGACGAGGCACACGTCCCCTGGCTTCAGGTGCACCGCACGATCCGCACCGACGACCTTCTGGGCGAGGATCTTCTCCCCCATCGTCATCGGGCGCGCTGCTGTCTCCGGCACCGGGACGGCGACCTGGCCCTCGCGATAGAGCTTGGCGAACGGGAAGAGCCCGCCCGACTCCAGCATGACGCGCGTGATCGGATCGTAGGGGCCCGTCAGCTCGCCGAGGGGCACGTCCTCACCGCTTTGGAGACGAGCCAGCACGTCGTACTGCCCCATGAGCTGGCCGAGGTTCAGGTTGTTGCGCTCGTGGATCGGCGCGAACGAATGCGCGATCACGAGGCGAATGCCCGACCACTTTTCGCACTGGGGCGCGGTCTCGCGGGACGAACCGGTGCCCTTGCGCTTGCCGCTGACGATGACCTCGAAGTTGCCGTCGAGTAGGTCACGGGTGCCGAAAACGCGCTCTCCCTTGTCGTCGAGCAGACCCGCGTAGGCATCGAGGGCAATGTCCTCGGGCTTATGGCGGAAGCACACCCAAGCCGGGGTCATCGTGTCGGTGTTGATGTCGTCCAGGAGATCCGCCGGGTCGACTTCCTCCATGCGCAGATCCACCTCGCCACGGAGCTGCTTACGAATCAGCTCGAGGTCCTTCGTCAAGAATAGGATGCGCTTGCCTTGGGTAAGGCGGACGACGCGCTCTCCGGAGGGGAGTTCGTGGATCAATTCGTTCATGGCCCGAGTCTCTTCGGTCGGATCTTCGTGGGTGCGAGCGCCGGGGGAGCGAAACCCCGGAGCTCGCAGGAGGGAGAGTGCGCGATCAGGCGCCGGGATTCTCGATGAGCATCGCGATGCCCTGGCCGCCGCCGATGCAGGCGGAGGCCACGCCGAACTTCTTGCCGCTGCGGCGCAGCTGGTAGAGAAGCGTCAGGATCAAGCGCGTACCCGTGGCACCGAGGGGGTGGCCCAGGCTGATGGCACCGCCGTTGACGTTGCACTTGTCGCGGTCGAGGTTGAGTTCTTTCTCGCAGCCAAGGTACTGCGCCGAAAAGGCCTCGTTGATCTCGTAGTAGTCGACGTCGTCCGTGGACATCGACGCCTCTTCGAGAAGCTTGCGGATCGCCGGAACGGGGCCGATACCCATTTCCTTCGGGTCGACACCCACGTAGGAGTAACCGCGCACGATGCCCATCACGTCCAGGCCGTCGGCCTTGGCGCGGTCGCCGGTGGTGCACACGACGGAGGCGGCGCCGTCCACGATGCCGCTGGCGTTGCCGGCGGTGACGGTGCCGTCCTTGCCGAAGGCGGCGCGAAGCTTCGCAAGGCCCTCAATGGTGGTGTCTGGCTTGATGTGGTCGTCGGTATCGACGGTGGTGTCGCCGCGGCGGCCGGGGATCACGATGGGCGCGATCTCCTCGGCGAATCGCCCGGACTGAACGGCCTCGGCGCCGAGCTGGTGGCTGCGAAGGGCGTATTCGTCCTGGGCCTCGCGGGAGATCTCCAGGCGGCGGCCGATACGCTCAGCGGTCTGCGCCATGTACGTGTCGCCGTAGGGATCGTAGAGGCTCTTGAAGAGCAGGTCCTCGAGCTCAGGCGCGGAACCCAAGCGGAAACCGTCACGTGCCCCGTGAAGCACGAACGGCGCCTGGCTCATGTTCTCCATGCCGCCGGCGAGAACGGTCTTCGCTTCGCCGAGCTTGATCATCTGCGCGGCGTTCACGACCGACTGGATGCCGGAGCCGCAAAGACGGTTGACCGTCAGCGCGGGCGCAGACTGGGGAATGCCGGCCTTGAGAGCCACGTGGCGCGCGCCGTAGATCGCGTCATTGGACGTCTGCAGCGCGTTGCCAATCACGGTGTGATCGATGGACTCCGGGTCGATCTTCGAGCGCTCGATCGCGGCCTTGGACGCGTGCGCGGCGAGGTCGATGGCGCTGAGTTTCTTGAGCTTGCCGTATCCGGGGGTTCCGGAGTACTCGGCCATCGGGGTGCGGGCACCGCCGACGATAACGACGTCTTGGGACATGGGATGTACTTGGGTAGGGCGCGCCAGAGAAGCGCGAGCCTTGGGTGTGATCTGGTTGGCCGAAGGTGTAGTTCCGGCCGGAATGAACAGCGAGCCGCGCCCTAGGACGCGGCTCGAAGGGGAGTCAGGAAGTGGCTTGGCCGCTTCGCTACTTCCCCTGGAAGGCCGCGGGGCGCTTTTCCATGAAGGCGCTCATGCCTTCACGCATGTCCTCGGTCTCGGCCGCCTTGCCGAAGAACTCGGTCTCGAGAGCCTCGCCGGCCGTCTGGTCCATGTCCCATCCGCGAAGGACGAGTTCCATGCCAAAACGCACGGCGACCGGGCCCTTCTTGAGGATGCTCTTCAGCATCTTCTGGGTGCCCTCCTCGAGCTCCTCGGGCGAGAAGAGACGGTTGATGACCCCCACGCGGTGGGATTCTTCAGCGCTGAACATGTCGCCGGTCAGGATCCACTCGCGGGCCACGCCGGGGCCGGCGACGCGCGAAAGCCGTTGGCTGCCGCCGTAGCCGGGGATGATGCCTAGGCTCGTTTCCGGAAGGCCGAGCTTGGCGTTCGTCGATGCGGTGCGCAGCGTGCAACTGAGGGCCAGCTCGCAGCCGCCGCCCAGGGCGAAACCATTCACCATGGCGATCGACGGCTTGCCGAGATGCTCTAGCTTTCGGAAGACCTCTTGCCCAAAAGCAGCAAGGTCCGCGGCGCCTTTGGCGTTGCCCGCCTGGGCGAGCAGCTCGGAGATGTCCGCGCCCGCGACGAAGGCCTTCGGACCAGCGCCAGTGACGATGAGGGCCCGGACGGCGTCGTCGGCTTTCGCCGCATCGAACGCGTGGCCGAGCTCGGTGATGGTCGCGTGGTTGAGCGCGTTCATCTTATCCGGGCGGTTCACCGTGATGCGCGCGGTGGCGCCCTCAACGGCATAGAGAATGTTCTCGTACGTCATGGCTTTGCTAGGCCTCCTTGGCCTCGAGAACGACGGCCTTCGTCACGGTCACCGGATTCACCGGCCGCGATCCCTCACCGCCAGGAACGGTCTTGGCGCCGACGATCTCGTCGAGGACGTCGAAGCCGTCCACAAGGCGACCGAAGACCGTGTACTGGTTGTCCAGGAATCCGGCCTCGCCGTGCACCAGGAAGAACTGGCTGCCTGCGGAGTTCGGATCGCTCGAGCGTGCCATCGACAGGATTCCACGCTCGTGGTGAACGTCGCTGAACTCCGCGTCCACGCTCCAGCCAGGACCGCCCGTTCCCCAGGACCGCTCATTGTCGGTCTTGGTGTTCGGGTCGCCGCCTTGAATCATGAAGCCGGGGATGACGCGATGAAACTTGGTGCCGTCGTAGAAGCCGTCACGGCTGAGCTTGACGAAGTTCTCGACGTGCTTCGGCGCGATCTCGGGCATGAACTCGAGAGTCAGGTCGCCGGCGGTGGTTTCGAAGCGTACTTGGACGCCTTGCAATTCTTGGGTCATAGATAGATCAGCGCTTGTCAGCAGGGGAAGTCTTGGCCGGCCGGGAGCGAGTGGCTTTCACCACGAGCGCCTGACGAATCTCTTGGGCGGGGTTAGGAGCGTCACGGGCCGGGCCGAAGCGTGGGTTGTTCGGATCGCCGATCAGGCGCATGCGCGCCAGGGCCTTGAGCAGTGAGTAATGGACCTCGACCCCTCCGACGACTTTGTCGACGGTGTCCATGCCGGTGATCACCTTGCCAAAGCCGCTGTAGCTACCGTCGAGGTGACGGGAGGCACGGTGCACGATGAAGAACTCGCTGGAGGCGGAGTTGATGTCGTTGCCGAGACGCGCAGCCGAGAGCACGCCCGCGTCGTGGGGACGCTGGTTGAACTCAGCGTTGACCTTGCGCGGCGCGGGGGAACCGTCCTTCGCCTTGCCGCCCTGGACCATGAATGACGGAATCACACGGTGGAACGGTGAGCCGTCGTAGTAGCCGGTGGCGCAGAGGTCGAGGAAGTTGCGGACGTGGTTCGGCGCAACGTCGGGCCAAAGCTCGACCCAGACGCGACCCGAGGAGGTTTCCAAAACGACCTGGTAGTTGCCAAGCTGCTCCGTGGGGAGCTCCTCGAAGTTGATGCCACGCTCGGGTAGCCCGAGGTAGATCACGTCGACCAGATCCGCACCTTCGGAGAAGGACAGACGGAAGTCGCGCGGGTCTTCGCCGAAGCGATCCGCGAGCATGGGCGCCAAGTCGACGGTCGAGCTGACGGACTGGCCCGGCTGAAGCCGGATCATCGCCTCTGCGGCGCGGCGCTGGAGGGGCTTCGCGTCCACGAGCCATGCCGCGGGCGAGAGGATCCATGAAGGGAACTCAGACGGCAACGCCTCGTCCCCCACGACCTTGAGGGTCACAAAGAACGGCTCGCCCTCGATGTAAAGCTCCGGCATGTTGACCTGGGTGGTCACCTTGCCGAGCCGTTCGTCTTGATCGACGCTCGCGGACCCAAGGGTTCCGGTGGGCACCGAAACGCTTGGTAGGACGCCCGGCGTGGCCAGGCAGGTCGTGAGCAATGCAGGAATGATGGTCATGCTTTCTTATCTCCTTCCCATTTGTAGTAGCCCTCGCCCGTCTTGCGGCCGAGCTTGCCCTCGGACACGAGGCGCTTCAGGGACTCTGGAATCTTGAACGCAGGCTCGTTCGGGTAACGGCTCGTCCATCCCTCGAGGATGAAGAGCGTGGTATCGAGGCCAACGTAGTCGGTGAGGGTCAGGGGACCCATCGGGTGGCCGCAGCCGAACTGCATGGCCGCGTCGATGTCTTCCTTGCTCGCATCGCCGCGGTCAAGCATGTCGATCGCCTGCACCATGTAGGGCACCAGAAGCCGGTTCACAACGAAGCCGGGGGTGTCCTTGCAGGAAACGGGGGTCTTGCCACAGGCCTTACCAAACGCACGGGCGGCGTCGAAGGCGTCCGCGTCGGTGTCGTCCGTGCGGACGACCTCGACGAGGCGCATGAGCTGCACGGGGTTGAAGAAGTGCAAGCCCACAAAGCGGCCGGGGCGGCCAGAGGCAGACGCCATCTCGCCGATGGGGAACGACGAGGTGTTGGAGGCAAAGATCGCCTCGGGCTTGGCGATACCGCCAAGCTCAGCGAAGAGCTCCTTCTTGACGTCAAGGTTCTCGACGATCGCCTCGATGATGAGGTCGCAATCGGCGAGATCCGCGCGGTTCGTGGAGCCAGAGATCCGGCCGCGGGTCTCTGCGACCCAGGCGTCGGCCGTGGCCTGGTCCATCTTGCCCTTCTCGACGTTCTTGGACGCGAGCTTCGCGAGGCTCTTGTCCACGCGGCCCAGGCCCTTGTCGAGGAAGCCTTGCTCGGTCTCGAGCGCGATCACTTCACAGCCGCCTTGGGCTGCGACCTGAACGATGCCGTGACCCATGAGGCCGCAGCCAACGACGCCGACTTTCTTGATTTCCATGGAGGACTCGAGTGCTCCGTTCGGATGGAGCGCGGGGATGTTTGGAGGAGGAGAGTGGAACGGTGAGGCTTGCGAATGGTCGCAGACGTCACCGAGTTGAATTCAGAGTCCGACGCGATCGAAGGCCACCGAAAGGCCCATACCGCCGGAGATGCAAAGGGTCGCGAGGGCATGCTCTCCGCCGCGCCGCTTCAATTCGTGGAGCATCGTCGCGGCGATGCGCGCGCCGGTGGCCCCGATGGGGTGGCCCAGGGCGATGGCGCCGCCGTTGACGTTGAGGCGCGAGTGGTCGAGCTTGAGCTCGGTGTCGCAGGCCAGCACCTGGGCGGCGAAGGCCTCATTCAGTTCGATGAGGTCGTAGTCCCGGGCCGCGCGCCCCGTCACTTCCTCAAGGGCGGCGCAGGCGGGCACCGGGCCGAGCCCCATGCGCTTCGGGTCCACCCCGCTTTGGCGCGCCGGGCCAACGAAGGCCAAGGGCGTCCAGCCGTGCTTCTCGCAGGCCTCCTCGGAAGCGAGCACGAACATGCAGGCCCCGTCGGTGATGCCGCTTGAGTTGCCGGGGGTCACGGTGCCTTCCCCTTCGATGCCCTTGGCGAACACCGCGGGAAGCTTCGCCATCTTGGCGAGGTCCGCGCCTGGGCGCGGGTGTTCGTCGGCATCGACGACGATGTCGCCCTTGCGGTTCTTCACCGTGACAGGCGTGATCTCGTCGGCGAAGCGACCCGCTTCGAGCGCCTGAGCGGCTTTCGTCTGGCTGTCGATCGCAAACTGATCTTGTGCCTCACGTCCGATCCCGAGGTCCTGGGCAAGGCCTTCGGCGGTCTCCCCCATCACCATGCCCGCCAGGGGGCAATCGAAGCCGTCTTGGTACATCGAGTCCACCAACGGTGCGTGGCCGAGCCGGTACCCACGACGCATCTTCGGCAAGAAGAAGGGTAGGCCGCTCATGGACTCGGTCCCGCCCGCAAGGGCCACGTCGATCTCGCCGCGCCGGATCGCGTCGGCACTGAGGACGATCGACTTCAGGCCCGATCCGCACGCCATGTTGATCGTCGTGGCACAGACCGTGTGGGGAATCGCGCTGCGAACCGAGATCTGACGGGCGACGTTGGGGCCGCCACCCGCCTGCCGGCCGTTGCCGATGTAGACCTCACCGATGAGATCGGGTGCGACGCCCTGCTCCGCCAACGCGGCTTCGGCGGCGATCACTCCGAGATCGGCCGCGGTGAGATCCGCGAAGGACCCGAGGTACTTCCCGATGGGCGTCCGCTTGGCGGCGACGACGGCGACTCGGCGCTGTGATGGGGCGGCTGGGGAAGACATAGGAGAGATTCGGATCGATGGGAGGGGGTGGCGCCACGTGTGACCTGTCTCTTATACACATCCTGACGCTGCCGACGATATGCAGTGTGTAGATCTC
>CAJXRJ010000105.1 GCA_913058555.1 uncultured bacterium | reverse complement strand
ACACACTGCATATCGTCGGCAGCGTCAGATGTGTATAAGAGACAGGTGATGTTCATTGGAGTTGCTTGATGAGGGAAGAAACGGAATCACCCGGAGCGACGGACGCATCCGGTGAATGTTCTGCCCGGCTGTCTCAACAAGCGTGCCCCCCATGCCAAGCCCCCCTGGAACTCCCCAGGGCACGGCCAGGCGCACCGCGCGTCTGAATCCTGGACCCCAGTCCTGCGATTGGACGATGAACTCCCCGTCAGGTCCTATTCAGGGCCGAATTTGGGGAAGGCCTTCGGCCCGGCCCATCGGGGTAGGAATAATCTTCCGACCCTTCGAGGGGCCATCCGTCTCATTAGGAGGCGGGGCCTGTGCCGATAGGATCCGACCCGGGCTCGTGCCCGAGCCCCCACCCCCATGCTGCGCGTTCTACAGCACTATTTCCCGGTACGAAGCGTCCTCCTCGTTGCGATGGAGACGGCCATACTCGGGCTGATCCTGTCCCTCGGCATGACCCAGCACCTCTGGGCCCTCCTTGAGGATCCGGCCAATGCAGAAGCTGGGGCCAGGACGGTGTCCGATGCGCTGACGCGCCAGAGCCTTCTGCCCAAGGACGCCGCTTTGCGCTGCGTTAGGGCGGCCCTCTTGCTCACCGTGGTGAGCCAGTTCTGCTTGGGCCTCAACCGGCTGTACGAGTTCCAGATCTCCGCGTCGCGCTACGAGCGCGCTTCGCGGTTCGTTGAATCCGCCGGTGCGGCCGTGGCGGCTTGCCTCGGACTGGCAGGTATCGCAAGCCTCCTGCGCCCGAACGGATTCCTCTCGTTCCCGGGCCTGACGCTGACCCAAACGCTGCAGCAGCTCGCCGTCACCCTCGCCATTGGGTTCGGCGTCCTCTACGCCGCACGTTTCGCCTTCCACTGGCTTGTCCGGCGTGCGGAACTGGACGTGCGGGTCCTGATCCTCGGATCCCGGGGACCCGCCCACGCCCTCGCCAATCAAGTCAATCAACACCCCGAAGCCGGTTTCGTCGTGATCGGCCTGGTGCCCGAGCCGGAGTCGACGATTGGACGCCGGCGCCTGGAGGAGGGACCCGACCTCGTCACGGCGTCCGAAGAGGCGGCCTCGGAGACGACCAAGGCCCTCGTCCTCCAGGACATCCGACTCCTCGGACGGGAGATCGAGAACCAGGGGGCCGCCATGCGCGGCGGCACGGCCCCTGAGAATGTGCTCGGGGAAGAGTCCCTGATCGAGCTGATCGAGAAGCTCAACATCGAGATGATCGTGGTCGCACTCGAGGACCGGCGCATGACCCTGCCGATCAAGGACCTCCTGGAGGCGAAACTCGCAGGCATCGAAGTCCGCGAGCGCGAGGAGATTTACGAACAGGTGACGGGCCGCATCGCCGTGGCCGCCATGCGCCCCTCTTACCTGATCTTCAACTCCGGCTTCCGGCGGCACCCCTGGGCCGCCCTCATGAAGCGTCTCGTGGACGTGTCGGTCTCCATCGTGATGCTTCTGATCCTCTGGCCGGTGATGCTCGCGACGGCCATCGCGGTGCGCCTGACCTCGCCGGGCCCCGTGCTCTTCACCCAGGAGCGCGTGGGACAGGACGGCAGGCCCTTTGTCCTGATGAAGTTCCGGTCCATGCGGGCCGACGCCGAGAAGCTGAGCGGGCCCGTGTGGGCCAGCGAGGACGACCCGCGCATCACGAAGTGGGGCAAAATCATGCGAAAGACGCGCCTGGATGAGCTGCCCCAGCTCTTCAACGTCCTTTCAGGGTCCATGTCCATCGTGGGGCCGCGGCCCGAGCGCCAGCACTTCGTCGACCAACTCGCCGCGAAGATCCCTTACTTCCAGCTGCGGCATATCGTGAAGCCGGGGGTCACAGGCTGGGCCCAGATCAGTTATCCGTATGGGAATACAGAAGAGGACGCACTTCACAAGCTTCAGTACGACCTCTTCTACATCAAGAACTACAGTGTCCTGTTCGACCTCTCGATCCTCGTCAGCACCGTAAAGACGGTCGTTCTACGCCGCGGCACATGATCTTCCCTTTCGTCTCGATCCTCCTCGTTGGAATCATCGGTGGCATTATTCCCCTGGTGCGTCGCTGGACCGACCGGCAGCACCACGCCGCCCTCGCGTTTTCCACCGGCATTTTCCTCGGGGCTGTCTTCCTGCACCTGCTGCCCTCGGTCACGGCCGCGGGCGACGGGCACGCGGGCCACGCCCACGCTGAGGTAGCCCCCGCGGGGGACAACGCGGGGGCGCACGATGCGGATGGAGACGACCACGAAGGTCACGATCACGCAGATCACGACCATGAGGGGCACGATCACACGGGCGATGATCACGACCACGACCATACCGCCGCGGAGGATGGGGCCGATGCCGCCGCCGATCCCCACGCGGGTCATGCCCACGGGCCCGTGGGTCCTTGGATCTGGGTGCTCGTAGGCGTCCTTGGGGTCTTCCTGATCGAAGCCCTCATGATCCCAGGATCGACCCATGGGCACGGCCACGGGCACAACGACGCCGAGCGCCACACGGCCGTGGGCTGGGCAGCCCTCGTGGGCCTGACGGTTCACGCCCTCACCGCGGGGGTCGCCCTCGCAGCCGTCCAGGGCCAGAAAGAGCTCGCGGGAGTGATGCTCCTCGCCATCCTCGCCCACAAGGGATTCGAGTCGTTCTCGCTCGCTTCCGTCTTCGGCATGACCGGCGCCGCGCGAACCAAGATCATCACCATGGTCGTGGGCTTCAGCCTCGTCACGCCCATCGGCCTCCTGCTCGGCGGCGAGATCACCGAGTTCTTCGGTGAAGGCGGGATTGGAATCCTGACGTCCCTCTCGGCCGGCACATTCCTCTACGTCTGCCTGTGTGAACTCCTACCTGAGGTCTTCCACAGACGGGAAGACGGCCCATTGAAGATCATGCTTCTCCTCGGAGGCATCGTGGTGATGTGGTACGCACACACCTTCGGAGGGATTTAGCGGCACGGCCCGCCTGGCAGCAGGCGAACCGCCGCTAGAAGACGGAAATGGGACAGTTCCTGATCGATTGGCTCGGAGCGCTTTGGATGGTCCTCGTGGAATCGGGGCCCTACCTACTCGTGGGCTTCGTGATCGCTGGGGTCCTGAGCATTCTCGTGCCGGCCGCATGGATTGCCCGACGCCTCGGCGGCGACGATGTCAAGTCCGTGGCCACCGCCGCCATCATCGGCGTGCCGGTCCCCCTTTGCTCCTGCTCGGTGATCCCCACCGCCACGCAGCTGCGCCGCTCAGGCGCGAGCCGCGGCGCGACCACGTCGTTCCTGATCTCGACGCCTGAGACCGGCGTGGACTCCATCGGCGCCACCTGGGCCCTGATGGACCCGTTGATGACGGTCGTCCGCCCCATCGCGGCGTTCCTCACCGCCTTCGCATCCGGCATCGCCGTCAACCTCTTCGGCGCCGGGGAATCCGGCCCCCTGGATCAGTCCTCCCTCAAGGTCGAGCCGGCGCCGGGAGACGAACCCGGAGACGGACAAGCCTCACCTCCCGAGCCCGATGGCGGCTCCTGCTGCTCGCACATGGCCGCAGCCGAGCCGGAACCAGTGCATCCGGAGGAGGGGCACGAAGGCCACGATCACGGACCCGCTCCGGGCCCGGACCAGCCCGCTTGGAAGCGAGTGCTCTCCTACGCATTCGGCACGCTCCTCGACGACCTCGCCCCCTGGTTCCTGATCGGCTTCGCGATCTCCGGGCTCATCGTGGTGGCGATCCCCGACGGTTTCTTCGCCGGCACCCTCTTCTCCGGCTGGACCGCGATGATGGCCATGCTCATCGCTGGAGTCCCCCTCTACGTTTGCGCCACGGCCTCGACCCCCATCGCCGCGGCCATGATGGCCAAGGGCCTCGAGCCAGGAGCCGCGCTCGTGTTCCTCCTGGCGGGTCCCGCGACCAACGTCGCCACGATCCTCGTGGTGCGCGACCTCCTCGGCAAACGCGCCCTCGTGATCTACCTCGCGTCCATCGCGGTCATGTCCCTCGCCATCGGCGCGGTGGTGAACCGGCTCTACCCCGTGTTCGGTCTCGACCCGACGGACATGGACGTGACACCGGGGGCCATGGATCACGGGCTGATCGCCACGGTCAGCGGCGTCATCCTGGCCGTGCTCCTGGCGAGGTCCGCCGCGCGCCTGCGCCTCGACCAGCGCCTCGGGGCTTGGCTCCGCAAAGTCGGCGGCCCCATCGGGCTGGACCTCACCGCCCGGCCCGCCAAGCTCGCCGCTGGGTTGCTCGCGGTCGCCGCCTACGGCTCCACCGCGATCACCACGGTCGGTCCCGCAGAAACGGTCTTCGTCGAATCCTTCGGCAGGGTCGCCGCCCAGAGCACCGAGCCCGGCCTCCTGACCCATCTCCCTTGGCCCTTCAGCCGAGCGGTGCGCGTCGACACGGGCGGGATTCGACTGGTGACGTTTGGCCTCGCCGGCCCCCCGATCCCCGATGACGAGATCGACACCCTTTCCCTTCGCCGCGCCAAGGCCGAATTCGCGCGGCTCGAGGACGAGTCGGAGATGATGACGAGCCAAGAGTCGTTCGTCGCGGTTGAGTACGCCGTTCAATACCGCGTCCAGAACGCCGAGGCCTGGCACTTCGGCTTCTCCGATCCGGAGGCCCTCGTGAGGCGCCTCGCCCAGGAGTCGATCCGCAGGTCCACAGCCAAGCGCACCGCCGAGGAACTACTCGTCACGGAGCAGGGCGCTTACCTCGATGAGGTGGAACGCACCCTATCCACGCTCTTCGAAGAGGCCGGCCTCGGGGCCGAGCTCAAGTCGATACAGCTCCTCAGCGCCCACGCTCCATCCGCTGTCCATGGCGCCTACCGCGGCGTCGCGAGCGCGCTGATCGAAGCCGAGACCCGACAGTTGATCGCCAAGCGCAAGGCCTCTCAGAAGCGCAGCGAAGCCACCATGGCCGCGGCGGAGTATCGCCAGGCCGCCAAAGCCGACAAGCAACGCACGGAGCGCCTGGCCCTGGCCTTCGCCGACGGGCTGAAGGTCATGGTGCAGGCCAACGAAAGCACCGGCGGGGGCGCCCGCGAGGCCATCCGTTTGAGCTACCTCCGTCGAGCGCTCCTCGGCGCGGCTGATGTGCCCAGGCGCATCGTCGCGGTGCTTGCGCCTTTCACACAGATCAAGACCTTCCAGTCCAGCGCCCCCGGTAGCTCGGCGCCGTCGCCCATCGGCAGGTAGTCCCATGAATCGCCCCAAGAATCACCGCAGCCCGTGGGACCACCCACGCGGAGACCGCACGGGCGGGCCCCGTCGCGGCGCCGCCCGGGCGACGCTGCTCTGGCTCGCTGCCGCCGCGGCCATCGCGGTCCTCTATGCCACGGCCTTCACCGTGCGTACCGGCGAAGTCGCCATCGTGGCCCGCTTCGGCGACATGCGCCGCGTCATCGAAGAGCCGGGCCTGCATTTCCGCTGGCCGGCTCCTGTGGACTCGGTTTACTCCGTGGACATGCGCCGGCACCTGCTGGACCCCGAGCCGGCCGAGTTCCTCACCAAGAACTCCGACAACCTCGAAATCGACTCCTTCGTGGCCTGGCGCGTCGCGGATCCAAAGCTCTTCTACGCAAGCCTGCGCGGCAAAGAGGGCGCCGAGGCACGCGTCGCTCCGGTGGTTCGGAACGCGATGACCAAGGTCATCAACGGCACGGCCCTGGACGACATGATCGGCACCGAGGAGCGTGAGCGCGACCTTGCCGCCGTCACGCGCGCCGTGAAGGACCTCGTGGCCGCCGAGTGCACCGAAAACGGCTACGGCATCGAGATCGAGCTCGTGGGCATCGAGCGCCTTACGTTCTCCGCCGACAACATGCCCGCCATCGAACGATCGATGAAGGCTGAGCGCGAGGGCGTAGCGTGGAACATTACGGCCAAGGCCAACGAGCTCGCGAAGACGACCGAGCTCGCCGGGGCCATGCAGGCCGCCGACATCACGAGCCAGGCCAAGGCCGACGCCGAGCTGATCCGCGCCAAGGGTGAGGCCGAAGCCGTCATCATCGAAGCCGAGGCCAGGGCCTTGGACCCCGATTTCTACAGCTTCGTCAAGCACATCGAGATGGCGGAGAAGGCCTTCGAGGGCGGACTCTTGATCCTCTCTGCCTCCGACCCTCTTCTCCAGACGCTCCTGAGCCCGCTCAACCCGGCGCCAGGATCCAAAGCGCCGTCCCAGGACCCCGGCGGGGACAAGAACAAGTGATCACGCGCCGCTGGATCCTGCGCGGAGCCCTCCTGGCCGCCGCCGCGCTTGTCGCGTCGTCTTCCATCGTCACGGTGGACAGCGCCGAGCAGGCCGTGATCACGCGCTTCTCCCGCCCCACGCGCGACCTTCTCCCGGGCCTCTCGCTCAAACTGCCGTGGCCCATCGAGAAGGTGCACCGAACAGCGGGTCCTCAGAGCTCGCTGCAGATGCCCATCGGTTGGCGCATCGTCGATGAGATCGCAGGCCTCGAGCCCCCGCCGCGCATGATGCACTGGCTCACCGGGGACAGGAACATCGTCGAGCTACGGGCCAACGTGATCTTCCAGGTGAAGGACGTCCGGGCCTGGCTCTTTGGCACCTCGGGGGTCACCGACAGCGCCGCCGGTGAAGTCGAGTCGCCCCGCTTCGCCCTGCGCCGCCTCGGCGAGATGGCCCTCACGGAACGCTGCAGCGGACTGTCCGTGGACGCCGTCCTGAGCGGCAACATCACCGACGTCAAGAAGATGATCCAGGCCAGGGCGGACCTGCTCGGACTCGGCGTGCGCATCACGCAGGTCCAGTTCAAGGTCAAGCGCCCCCTGGGGAGCGTTGAGCGCTGGTTCTTGGAAGTCCAAAACGCGAGCTCGGACGGGGAGCGCCTGAAGAAGACGGCGGAGGCGAAGAGGGACCAGGACATCGTCCAGGCCCGCACGGACGCGAACGAGCTGATCTCCGAGGCGACGACCGAGGCGAGCCTCCGGGTGACAGCCGCCGATGGCAGCGCCGCGGCCTTCCGCGAGCTGCACGCCGCGATTGGATCCCTGGATACGCCGGCGGGCCAGAGCCTCGTGGTGGAAGGGCTCGCGCGGTTCCTCTCCGGAGCGACGGTGGAAAAAGTCCAGCCTGGGACAGCGGCCCACCCCACGGTGTACTGGCTCGATCTGGCTACGGGCCGCGGCCGGTAGGGCCCGCAGGCCGCGTCTTGATCCACTCTGGGTCCCATGGAGGGATCCTTACTACCAGGCGGACACCTATGGGGTCGCATGGATGCCCAGCGAAGCATTAGCCTCGGGTCCCATGCCGACCTTGCCCTCCATCTCGACAGCGCCTGTTCGACCGATTCCCACGTACCGGAAACGGTCCCTCGCGGGCGCCCGGGGCCTTGCGATCGCCGCGCTCCTGGGTGCCGCGACCGGCTGCTTGAACCCCGCTGCGGCGCCCGCCGCCGATCTTGCGGAGGCCGACACCGCCCCCTCCACGGTGCTCCCTGCCGTTCCTGCCGCAGCCCCGGGCACCCGGGCACCGGAAACCGTTCTCCCTGCCGGAGGCCAAACCACGGACCTTGAGGTGGTCGACGGCATCGTGCTCGCGATCCACGGCGGCGCCGGAACCATCCTGCGTGAGAACATGACGCCCGAGCTCGACCGGGCTTACCGGGCCGCCCTCGAGAACGCCCTCCTCGCCGGCTACCACGTGCTCTCGAATGGCGGCGACGCCGTGACCGCCGTGGAAGCCACCCTCCGCCCCTTGGAGGACTCCCACCTGTTCAACGCGGGCCGCGGCGCCGTCCTCAACGATGACGGTGAGGTGGAGATGGACGCATCGATCATGGTGGGCCAGAGCGGCATGGCCGGAGCCGTCGCCGGCGCGCGCACGACCCGTCACCCCATTAGCCTCGCCCGCAAGGTCATGGAGGAAAGCCCCCACGTGCTCCTCTCTGGCATCGGCGCCGACACCTTCGCCGGCGAGCAGGGCCTCGAGGCCAAGGAGCGCTCGTGGTTCGTGACACCCCACCGCCAGGAGCAATTGCGGCTCCTCAAAGCCAAGGAAGAGCGCCGCATCGCCTCCGCCGGTTTCGGCCCGGACGATCACAAATTTGGGACGGTCGGCGCCGTCGCCCTCGATGAAAAAGGGCACCTCGCCGCTGGCACCACCACGGGCGGCATGGCCCGGAAGGCCTGGGGCCGCATCGGGGACTCGCCGATCATCGGCGCCGGCACCTGGGCCGACGACGCGACCTGCGCCGTGTCCTGCACCGGCCACGGGGAGTTCTTCATCCGCAAGGCCATCGCGCACCAGATCCACAGTCGCATGGCCTTTGGGGGCGCTGGCATTGGCGGTGCCGCCCGGGCCACCGTGCTCCAGGAACTGCCGAAGGGCGGCGGCTCCGGGGGCTGCGTCGCCCTGGACGCCAAGGGCCGCATGGCGGCCCCTTTCACCACCCCGGGGATGTACCGGGGCTGGATCGACTCAGAGGGCCGGGTCACCGTCCGCATCCATGGGGACGAGCGCCGCTAGGCACAAAATTGTCTCTCGGGACAATTTCTCGGCCCGGAAGGTGCTTTCGGAGCCCCCTCCCGCTACCTTCCCTGCCCGTATTTTCGGGCCCCAGGACCGTCGCGCAAGACGGATCGAGGCCCGTACCCCCGCCCCAGGCACTCGCCTGAGGCGGTTCAGTCTGCGGCGAAAGCCGTACCCCATTCTCCACCAGCCTTCTTCATTCCATGTCCAGGACGTGCCAAGTTAGCGGTCGCGGAACCCGCGTCGGCGGCAACATTGCCCGCCGCGGTCTTCCCAAGTCCAAGGGCGGCGTTGGTCTTCGTACCACCGGCCACACCAAGCGCAAGTACAAGGTCAACGTCCAGAAGAAGCGCATCTGGGTCCCCGAGATGGGTGACTTCGTGACGGTGCGCCTTTCGACCAAGGCCATCCGCACCATCGACAAGAATGGCGCGTACCCCACGCTCCTCAAGGCCGGCCTGATCAAGCGCATCAAGCCCGCCCGCAAGGAAGACTGAGTCTCGCAACGGCCGCTGCGGCTTCTGGCAGCGCGGTCCGCGATCCGATCACGAGCCCGCCCGCGATTTCGCGGGCGGGCTCGTTTCGTGCTGAACCTCCCGCACGTACAACCCTCACAGACGCACACGGCGAACCGTCAGTCCCTTTGGGTAGGCTGGGGGGATGGCCACGATCCTGCTTACCGCCCTCGCAATCTGTGCTTCCCAGACGACCGCCTCCCCCACGGCGGGAGTGCCCCTTGGACTAGAGCTCTGGCCTCGGTCGCAGCGGGCTGCGCGCCTCGACCTCGACAAGCAGCTCGCCCAGTCCATCGACCGCGAGTCCCTGGCCAAGTGGCACGACCTGGTCGCCAGCGTCCCCCACCCCGCCGGTTCCGTTGGCGACGCCCAAGTCATCGCGTCCCTCAAGGGCGCCTTCGAAGGCATGGGCCTCGAGGCCGAGCTGCACCCGTTCACGGCCTACCTCTCGTCCCCCGTGAGCGCGTCACTCGCCCTGGTCGCGCCGGTGAGCCAGGAGCTCTCCTTGGTGGAGGATCCCCTACCCGGCTCCCCCTATTCCGAGAGCGAAGAGCTCGACCCATACCGCCTTGGGTGGAACGCCTATTCAGGCTCAGGCGACGTCACCGCGGGCGTGGTCTACGCCAACTACGGCCGCCTCGAGGACTTCGCCAGGCTCAAGGAACTCGGCGTTGACTGCACCGGCCAGATCGTCATCACCCGTTACGGCGGCAACTTCCGGGGCTTCAAGGCCAAGTTTGCCGAGGAAGCCGGCGCCGCGGCCCTGATCATCTACACCGACCCGCGGGACTCGGGGTACGGCAAGGGACTCGAGTCCCCCGAAGGCGGCTGGGCCAACTGCGACCAGATACAACGCGGCAGCCTCAAGACCCTGCCTTGGTCGGGCGATCCGCTGACGCCGGGCTATGAGGCGACGAAGGACGCGAAGCGGCTCAACCCGGAGTCCATCGCGCTCCCCACCATTCCAGTCCAACCCGTGGGCTGGCTGGCCGCCACCCAGATCATGCGCCGTATGCGTGGCCAGAGCGTGCCCGGCGACTGGCAGGGTGGAATGCCCTTCCGCTATCGCCTCTCGGGCGGCGAGGACCTCCGCATTCACCTGAAGGTCGAGCAGAAGCGTGAGCTCGTCGACACCGCCAACGTCCTCGGAACCCTGCGCGGCACCGAGAGCGGCGAAGCCGACCCCGGGATCATCATCGGCTGCCACCACGACGCATGGGTCTACGGCGCCGACGACCCCACCTCCGGTCTCATCGCCCTGCTCGAGACAGCCCGCGTCCTGACGAACGCCGCCAAAGAACACGGCGCCCCCCGGCGCACCATCACCTTCGCCGCCTGGGGCGCGGAGGAACACGGCATCATCGGCTCCACCGAGTGGGTCGAAGGCAACCTCGAGCGCCTCCAGGCCGGCGGCGTCATGTACATCAACCTCGACGCGGCAGCCTCCGGCCTGCGCCTTGGTGTGAGCGCGTCACCGTCGCTCCAGACACTCTTCCACGGCGCGGCGAGCGTCGTGCCCCAGCCCCAGGCCTCGCCGATGGGAGCCGGCGCGGTGAGGGGTACGCCGCAGCAAAGCGCACTGGACGCATGGCGCGGAGGATCCAACTCCCTGCCCAATGTCGGCTTCCTGGGCGGCGGCTCCGACCACGTTTCATTCCTCGCCCTGGCCGCCATTCCGAGCGCCTCGGTCTCTGCCCGCGGAGCCCCCGGCACGGCCTACCACAGCCTCTACGACGACCTCGCTTGGTACCGACGGGTGGTCGGTCCCGACTACGAATCCGCGGCCCTGGTCGCGGGCATCGTGACCGTCGCCGCGGACCGCACGGCCCGCGCTGAGCTCCTGCCCTTCGACCTTGCCGAGCCAGCACGGGCGACCCTGCGCGTCCTGCAGTCGATGATGCAGCGCCTCACGTCAGGATCCGGCACCCAACCTGAGCTCCGGGAGCTCATCGCGTCGGTGAGGGAGGAGATCCAGATCGGAGAGAGGCTGCAATCGAAGGCGCACGCCCGGGCTGAGGAAGCTGGCTGGACGACGGGGTCCGCCGGTCGATTCAATTCCCTTGCCGGGCTGCTTGAACAGTGCTGGCTCTCCCAAAACGGCCTCGAGGGACGCGAGTGGTACAAGAACCTCTACACGGCTCCAGACGAGTCGTCCGGGTACGCGAGCTGGCCGCTCCCCGGCCTTCAGAAGGCTCTGGTTCTCGCGACGGATGAGGACATTCGGAAGGCCGTCGAAGAACTGGCGGTCGTCGTATCGAACCGCAGGGTCTTCCTTGGGAGCGTGAGCTCGCTCCTTCGGTAGTCCGCCGGAACGACTAGCCGTAGAGCCCGGCCAGCTTCGGGAGCCTTGTCCGCGCCGCCGCCGCGTCCCACTCGGGCGGGCGGGTGGTCTTATCGGGGACGACCGCGTAGCCCGGCATCGCCGCGCTGGCCTTCGACTTGTAGGCCCGCTTGGCGGCGTAGCCGAAGGACTCCAAACGCAGGACCTCGATCTTGCCAAGCTCCGCGAGCGAGTCGGGCTCCTTCACGGCCGCCTCGTAAGCGGCCTGGCCCTCGGAGATCAGCCAGTCCCGGAAGTGGCTGAAGTCGGTCTCGTTGCAACCCCCGAGCATCAGGTGGGCCGCGGTCTGCATGTCCTCGAAGTGGGCGTCCGCCTTGCGCTCGCCGTAGCGTGAGTTGAACGCCGCGATTTCCTTGGCGTCCATGTCCCGGAGCGTCCGGGTGAGGTGATCGGATCGATGGAGCGGATCGGGACCCGCCGCCCCCTTGGCCCCATCGATAATGGACCAGAAGCGATCCGCTCCCATGGGCTTTGGGCCCTCTTTCGCGGCGCGGGCCTCGGCCTCGGCCTGGGCGGCGCGCTTCTTCCGGTTGGCCCCCGCCATGAGCAGCAGGACGATGACGGCCACCACGATCCCGGGGACGATGAGGTCTCGCCCCTCGATCACGAGGGCCTGACCGAGGATGAATCTGGGGCTCAGGGGGGCAACAAGTGCATAGAGCTGGGACATCATGACTGGATGTCACCGCGCCCAGGGGCCGAGCACAAGGCCGCGGGGCGCGGATCCGATAGGAAGAGGGGGCCCGATCTTCCATCCTGGGGTCCCATCGACCACGATTTGCCTATGCGTCGCCCCCAGCTTGAGTCCTTGAACACGTGCCCCGCGGGGCGCCCATCGCAGATCACCCCCGCCGCGACCACGCTCTGGAGCGTCTTCGCCGCCGGAGCCCTGGCCCTCGCCGTGGGCTGCAACGGCTCCGCGCCCTCCGTTGTGGATGGCGGCAGCAGCATCGAGCAGGCGGGCACGGACACAGCCGGAGCGGATGGCCCTGCGGCCGCTGAGGAGCAAGAAGGGCGGAAGGGTCAGTCCTTCCTGGACGAGAGCCCGATCGACACCTCGCCCACCGTTGCGGAGGAGGCCGCGGTCAGCCGCCCCCTCCCCTCGAACAACGGACCACTGACGCTGGACCCGTCCATCACCGCTGGCCTCGACCCTCGCCTCGCGAAGGGTCTTCGCCAGGACCCAGGGCTCGCCGCCAAGGGGGCCATCGATCGCCTCATCACCTTCGCCGACCTGAGCCTGGTGGGCGTGCCCCTGGACGGACTGCTCGACTTCCTTTTCAACCCGGACACCGAGGACGCAAAGTCCTTCAAGTTCCCGGAGAAAGTGCTCGAGCAAGAGGGCGACGACAAGGCCGTGATCGGATACATGATCGCCCTGGAGATGAAGCCCCGCACGAACGAGGTGCTTGAGTTCATGCTCGTGAAGGACCTCCAAGCCTGCTGCTTCGGCGGATCGCCGCGCCCCGATGAGTGGGTCAGCGTTCGCATGAAAGACGACGGCAGCGTGCCCTACTACGAGTACCGCCCCGTGATCGTGCGCGGCGACTTCACAGTCGGCCGACTCGAGGACGACCTCGGCTACGCCTACGGCGTGTACCAGATGGCCGGCACCTCGGTCGAGCCCTTCAAGCCGCCTGGCGTTCGCTAAGCCAGGCGCATCAGCGATCGCGCTGCTTACGTAGCTCGAGGCCAACGAGCGCCAGGTCGCTGGGGCGCACGCCTTCGATCCTCGACGCCGCGCCGAGCGTGCGCGGCTCCAGCCGCACGAGCTTTTCGCGGCCCTCGGTGGTGAGCCCTTCGATCGAGTCGTAGTCCATCTCCGCGGGGATCTCGGCGCTCTCCTGCCTCGCCAGCCGAGCGACCTCGGCTTCCTGGCGCTGGATGTAGCCCTCGTATTTCACGTCGATGGCGACGGCCTCTTGCACCGCCGGATCAAGGGCACGGAGGGCGTCCGCTGAGTCCTTGGGCGCGAGCTCCGCCACGGAATCAAAGGTGGCCCCGGGTCGACGCAAGAGGTCCAAGAGGCTCTTGTTCTCGGGCTGAACCCTCAGGTTCGCCAAGGCCCGGGCGGTTTCCGCGATGGAGGCCTCCTTCGCCATGAGCCCCTCGAGGCAGGACTTGTCCACGAGCCCGATCTCCGCGGCCTTGGCGGTTAGCCGGCGATCGGCATTGTCCTGGCGCAGGAGCAGCCGGTACTCCGCACGGCTAGAGAACATGCGGTAGGGCTCGGTCGGGTTGGTGATGATGAGGTCGTCGACCATCACCCCGATGTACGCCTCGTGCCGGCGGAGCACGAACGGCGCCCGGTCCTGGATCCACAGGGCCGCGTTGGCGCCGGCGATGAGACCCTGGCCCGCCGCCTCTTCATACCCAGAGGTACCGTTGATCTGGCCCGCGAGATAGAGCCCCGGGACGTTCCGCAAGGCGAGAGTGTCCGAGAGCTGACTGGGCTGCACGAAGTCGTACTCGACCGCATAGCCGTGGCGCAGGAAGCGCGCCTTCTCAAGGCCGGACACCGTCTTCACGAAGGCTTCCTGCACGTCGGCCGGCAGCGACGTCGAGATCCCGTTCACGTAGAGCACGTCCGTGGTGAGTCCCTCGGGCTCAACGAAGATCTGGTGCCGCTGGCGATCGGGGAAGCGCATGATCTTGTCCTCCACCGAAGGACAGTAACGCGCCCCAACCCCTTGAATCGCACCGCTGTACATGGGCGAACGGTGGACGTTGTCCCGGATGACCTGGTGGGTGGCCTCGTTGGTGTAGGTGATGTGGCAAGGGACCTGGCGCAGGGCCGGGAACGTCGCGGGGTCCGTGGAGTACGAGAACGGCGACGGAAGCGCGTCGCCCGGCTGCTGCTCCATGACGCCGAAATCCACCGTGCTGGCGTCGAGCCGAGGGGGCGTGCCGGTCTTGAGGCGGCCCATCCGGAGGCCGAGGCGTTCCACGTCCCCGGAGAGCCCCTCTGC
>CAJXRJ010000104.1 GCA_913058555.1 uncultured bacterium | reverse complement strand
CCTATGCGCTGCGTACTTCCGCCAGGAGCGCTACGACGACGCGCGCGACGAGTTGCGTGAAGCGATGAGCGCGTCGGAGGACGACCGCGCCCTCGGTCTCTTCCAGACGGTGGCCCAGTTCCGCGCGGACGAGCTCGTCCAGATCCGAGAGCAACTCAGCGACATCGATCGCCGGGACCCCGATGCGGCGCGGCTCTACGAGCTTCGCGCGGGCATCGAGCTGCTGCTCGACGAGCCGGACAAGGCCGCGGTGAGCGCGACCAATGCCGGAAGGTATGCAGGCGAAGGCGGCGGATCGGCGGGCGCGTCCTACTTTCTCGGAGTCGCACGATTCCAGCTGGGCCAGTACGAACAGGCCGTGGACCCGCTTCGCCAGGCCGTCACCCTCGACGACAACCTCGCCGACGCTTACTTCCTGCTTGGCGTCCTCGGGAAGGACTTCTTGGCGGACGGCAGCCACGCCCTCGAAGACTTCAAACGCTACATCGACGAGGGTGGCCAGGACCCGCGCGCCGAAGACTGGATCGTCGAGCTGGGCGGCTGATTACCAGCCCCGATAGCCCTTCAGGGCGCCTTCGAGGAGCGAGGTTTTCTGCGTGAGGAGCTGGTAGACCGGGTGGCCGATCGCGGCGCGGTCACGGTTGAAGACGAGCCGAACGTATTCCTGGAACGGGCCAGCCGTGCCGTCTTCCTTGACCTTCGTGTCCGGGTAGTGGAACTGCAGGAAGAGGATGAGCTGGGCGAGCTCGGTGAACCGATCCGAAGTGCGGTTCGTGAAGGAGCCCCGATTTCCGGTGATGAGCTGCGTGAGCGGGATCCAGGGCCGCGCCGCATCCTCGCCGCTGCGAAGGATCTCGAATTGGTCTTTCGTGTACTGGGCGAGGGCGGGCGTGGCCCATGAGGCGAAGTAAGCCGCCAATCCTTGCTCGAGCACCGCCGGCGGGTCCGCGTTGGGGAACGCCCAGTTGATGTACTGCTGGAACGCGCCGTAGGTCAGGTTCTGGGCCAGGAGATTCCAGTTCGTGCTGTCGTACGTCGCAAGGAACCCATCCGCGGCGTCGTCGGCGTAGAACGCGCCGGTGATCGACGAGCGCTCGTCGTAGCGGGCTTCGCCGAGTTCGTTGTACTCAGTGATGCTCGGGTAGATCACGGCCTCGAAGGGACTCGAGGGGGAGCGTGTCACGCCGAGGAACTCTTTGAAGAACCCGTTGGCGCCTTCGAGGATGTTCGCGCTGATGGCCGCGACCTTGCGGCTCCGGAGGGCGCTCACCCGGTAGTGGTCGGAGGTGCCGATCCAAGGGTCGGCTATGTCGGTCTTGGCTGCGCCGAGATCATCGGGCATGACGCGCGCCCGCAGGTCGCTGAGGACCCTGTCGAATTCCGCGACGGCGATGGCGTCTACGGGGTGCGGCGCGGGTGCCGCCGGCGGAACCGGTGAACTCGCAATGGCGGAGCAAGAGAGGATGAGGGCGGCGCGAAGGATCCACATGGCAGTTTCATAGAGTACGGCTTGGCGCGGCATGACACCCCGGGCCTCTCCTGAGTACGCCCCGAATTACGATGCTCCAACGCCATTTCACAGTACGCAGCGCTTTCCCTTTCATTGGGCGGGTTCTGGCCCTCCTTTCGCTCAGCGCTGCGCTCGGGTGCTCGGCCCCGGAACGGGACGTCGTGCACGCGATCCCGATCCCTGAGGGACTCAGCGAGGCAGAGGGGGCTGGATCCGAGGAAGAGAGAGCCGCTGGGCCCCAGTTCTCGTTGGATCCGGCCGTGACCCTGACCGTCGCTGCCTTGGATCCAAGCGGCGCCCCGGTGGCTGGAGCGGACGTCACCGTCCTGCACGCGGCGGCCCTGGACGCCGCCGCCCTGGTCCTATCGAGCCGCATGACGGGGGACCGGACGCGGACCCTGGCGCGCCGGGCGACGTGGCGTGGGCGTACTGCCAAGGATGGGACGGTGGCGATTCCCATGGCGGGAGGCGGTGGATGCCTCGTCGCGGTGGAGGCGGGGGAGCTCTATGGGGAGGCCGAGTACCGTGGGAGAGGTGGTGAGTCGCTCAACATCGCGCTGGCGGCCCGGCGCACCGTCGTCGTCAGCGTCACCAACAGTGACGGGACGCCCGCCGAAGGCGTGCCGTTGACCGTGCGCGCGGAGGATGCGAAGGGCGTGCTTCAGGCCCTTCCCATCACTGCGATCACCGGGAGCGACGGCAAGGCGTTCTTGCGCGTTCCCGCGGGGGCGCCCCCGGGCCTGGAAGTCGTCGCTCGCCTTGCGATGGTGTCGCCGCCGCGGGTTTCGATCACGGGGGACGCTCCTGGGTCGATGGAGCTGCCGCCCATGGGCTCGCTCGAAATCGAGGTCCAGGGTCACCCCACCTTTGAGGGCCCCGCCGCCGGCGTCGCGCAGGTGTTCGCCGCCGCCGATGGAAGTCGATCCCGGGCGACCCTCGCGGTGCCCATTGCGGGCGGTCGTGCCATCGTGCCGCGTGTGCAGGCAGGCATCCCCTTGCGTGTCATTTGCGCCGTGGCGGACGGAGTGAGCCCGAGCGAGATCCTCGCGTCCCAATCCGTGCCGGTGCCCGCCGTGGCGGTGGGGGAGGTCGGTTTGGTGCGCGTGTCCTTCGACCGGTACCAGCGCGTCGGCCGGAAGTTGGAGCCGCGATAGCGCGCTCTTGAGTGGAGTGGGGCTCGGGGCCGTTCAGGATTTCCGGTCCCGGACCTTGGGCCACGCGATCTCGAACCAGGGCGTGGTCCTGTGCTCCGATGCGATCAGCGCGTCCACGTCGTCCGGAGCCAGCCATTGGAACTCTTCGACTTCCTTCGGGGCGACCTTGATAGACGCCGGGTCGACGGCGCCCACGAAGACGTGTACGTATTCGTGCTCGACGCCGATGCCCTCGAACTCCGCGCGGTACTCGTAGCCGAAGAGTTCGCTGAGCTCGGCGTTCTCGACCCCAAGCTCCTCGCCCACACGGCGCTTCGCGGCCGCGTCGATCGCTTCCCCATGGAACGGGTGGCTGCAGCAGCTATTCGTCCAGTAGCTGCCCCAAAGGGCCTTTCCGTGGAATCGCTGGTGCACGAAGAGGCGCCCGGATTCGTCAAAGAGATACACGGAGAAGGCGCGGTGGCGCCGGCCCGGTGGAAGGTGCATGTCCTCAAGGGTGGCGGTGCCGGTCTCGTCGCCGTTCTCGTCGACGAGGGTGAGAGGATCCAGGGCCCGCGAGCCGAAGAGCGCTCCGCCGCGGATGCTGGGAAGTGTCATGGGGTCGATAGGTCGAAACTGATGTGGCCGAGGCGCGTGCCGTTCACCTGAACCGCCGCGCGATGCTCCCCAGGGTAAAGTCGGCGCGTCGTTCGTGGGATGAAGGCGAGCGACTTGGAGAGTCGTAGCGTCCCGGAATCAGGCAGCTCACCCTGGGTCCACTTGAAGACCTTCCCGGAACGCGAGCCGTTCGCTTTCAGGTACTCGATGACGAGCTCGATCATCAACCGGCTTGCCGCCTCCCCAGCGTTCTTCTTCGGCCCGGTCCGGCGAAGCACCGCCTCGAAATTGCCCGTCTCGCCAATGGCGATGGACGGGTTCTGGAGCGACAAAGTAACTTCGATGTTCTCCGCAGATTCGAAGCCGAAAACGGCCAGGGCGCCGGGATGTCCGGCTTTGATCGGGGCCCTGAGGGCGTGCCGGGCGAGGCGCGCGCGGTCCTTTTCCGGGTCAGCTAGCCACGCCCTTGCGACCTCGACGCTGAGGTCCAGGTGGTCCTTCGCGATGTCCCCGAGGCAGTTGGCCACGGAGCGCCGGACATACTCATCGGGGTCATCCTTGAGGGCCTCGAGGATCGGAAGGATGGGGGAGGGATCCTCGCAGAGGGCCACGAGTCGCTCACCCCAGGGGAGGCGCGGCCGAACGCCCTCACTGCACCAGCGCCGTACGTGGGCGCACTCGTGCTGGGTCAGTTCCAGCATCCTCGGGAAGACGAGTTCCGGCACGTCGCGTACGAAGGGGCGCACGGCGAACTCCGAAGTGAAGCGGCGGGTGAGCTCGGTCATGAAGGCCATCGCCGGCGTGAACGATGCCGCGGGGTCCTCGCCGGGCCCAAAGAGTGCCGTCCACTCCCCGAGGGGCCACTGGAGCCATCCATCGCCCGTGGACGTCGTGTCCGGCATTGGCGCTGGCAGGCTCTGGGTCAGGCAATCGAACGCGTGCTCGAGGGAGCCCGGAAGCTCGGCCTGAAGTGCCCCTGCGAACTGATGCACGCGGCCCTTCATTTCAAGGGCATCGAGCCCCTTCGTCGCCCGGCGCACGAACCTCTCCCGATCAAACTCTGGCGCGACCGAGCCCACCTGGGCCGCGATGGCCCGGGCCGAGTTTCGGTCCCAGCGGTCCTTGAACGCCTTCGTCTCCATGGCGGACCACTCTACGCTCCGCGAGGGGGCCGGTGGGCGTGCCCGCGCGCTACTGAACGACGAAGGTGACGGTCTCCGACGCCACCAGGAGCCCATTCTCACCGTCGAGGTATTGCACCGCGAGGGTCGTTCCCATGAGGGGCACCAAGTACGACTCGTCGACCACCGAGTCGTGGCGGTTCAGGGAGTTCGTGAATCGATCCCAGCGCACACGGGGTTCAGCGACGCACCATTGCCACGGCTGGGCCGGCGGAGTCGCCACGGGCGGGCCGACGTAGATCCCCACGGGGGAAAACTGGCTCGGCACCAGGCCCTCTGCTGTGATCCAGAGGAGCCCGATGTTTGGGTCCACGGAGCCAAAGAGATCGATGGTCTTGGGGCCCCACTGCAAGTCCGGCGAGCCGGCACACAGCGGCTGAGTCGGTATCTCACGCACGATCTGAACGCCCATGTCATAGCGCACGCATCCCAGGCCAGTAGATCCCCCCAGGCGTCGAATGCGAAGATCCACGCTCCGGGCGGGGGAGGTGCTCGGGTTGCCGTAGTAGTGCACGCTGGACCCCAGGGCTGCGGAGTTTCGCTGGTACACGCGGTCATCGCCATCCTCGAGCAGCTCGGTGGTCACGAAGTCGCCGGTCGAGTCATTGGCAACGGTGACCTTGAGCCCGAAGCCCGGAGGCACCTGGAAGGCGTACCAATCCTCGTCATCGCCAATCATCGTGAGGCCGCGATAGCGCCCGCGCGAGAGGGGAATGGCCTCGGGCCGTGTGTTGTTGCCTTGGGCCTCAAAGACATCGTCTACGACGCCCGCGCAAGGATCAGCGGCGCCGTCGACGTAGAGGTCGTAGAGCTCGCAGGGTTGGAACGTTAGATGGGGGTTGTCTAGCTCCACATCCACGAGCAGGAAGGGATCGTCGGTGCTGTTGGTGAATGATCGCACTCCTCCGGCCGATGGCACATGGCCGATCAGCTGGCTGCCGGAGAGATCCCGGATCGTGCAGGAAGCCGGCGAGCCGAAGCTCGACCGGGTTCCAAAGCCGACCTGCATGACCCCACCGATGGGGACGGCGACTCGGTAGTAGTCGCGATCTTCGCGTCCGTTCAGGGTGAGGCCGCGGTAGAGGCCAGGAACCATCGGTGCGGCCTGCGCGGGGGCTTGATTGGGCTCGAATCCGTCTCGCACCACCCCAGGGCAGGCGATGGGAGCGATCCAGATGTTCAAGCGGATCTGCTCCTGGTTGAAGAGCGGATTCACCGGCATGAATTGGAGCTGATACGTAGCCGTCGCTCCCGTGACGTTTTCAGCGCGGAAGACCGGTCCCCCGACGAAGCCGGAGTCCAAAACCGTTCCGCATTGGGGCCCCGTCCGCAGGAACGTGTCGATGCCGGGGTCGCCCGGGAATTGGGCTGCCGTGAAAACCTGGAGGGCGTGGCCTGCCGGAACGTCAAACTGGAACCAGTCTTCATCTGTCCCTCCGGCCGAAGCGGCGCCGGAGGACACGAATGCGAATTCGTGGTACTGACCGTCGGCGGGGACGATCAGGGGCGCGGCTTCTGCGCAGGTGTCGTTTTCCTCGTAGATGTCATCGAGGAAGGGCGAGCTGACGGCGAGGGCGAGAAGGGGGAAGATCATCATGGCAATGGCATGGATGGAGCCGCCATGCAGTATCGACCCAGGATAATCTGTTTTCCCAGGGAGAGTGCCTTGGTGCACCCTCCCGTAGGCGCTCAGGGCAGGTTCACCAGCAGCCGGGCGGAACCGACTCCGTGGATGGTGGACCAGGTCACGAGCCCCATCCAAACGAGGCAGCCCACCACCGCCGCGTCCGCCAGGGCCCCGGGGGTTCGGTCCCGTGCTAGACCCCAGAGGACGCCAGCGCCCTCTGCCGCGAGCACGATGCCCATCAAATGGAGGGTGAAGTAATGGGCGTGGGGCGGCGCCCAATGGAAGCCACTCGTGACGCTGCAGAGGGCGGGAACGAGGGTCCAAAGGACGAGCCAGATGAGCCAGCGCATGTCCCGCGTGAAGGCCCCGGCGAGGCCCAAGGGGGCCAGGGCCAGGACGGGCCAGGAGACGAACCTCGCGTGCAAGAACGGCTCCATCGAAAGGTGGTCTGGAACGCCATTTCCGATGCCGAACGCCACGAGCGCGGCCAGGGGCGCGAGGGCGATGAGAACCGTCCAGGAACGCGTCGAGAACCACGGCCATTTCGACACGCCGTTGGGCCCCGTTCGAAAAAGCAGGACGCCCGCGACCGCGAGGATGACGCCGTAGGTCTTGGCGGATGGGTCGAATCCAAAGGCGAGGCACGAGCTCACCGCGATGAGCGCTCCGTAGCCAAGGAGGGCTGCCATCTGTTGCTCTCGCACGTCCCGGAAGAGGCGCCAGCCTGCGTAGATCATCACTAGCAGGAAGAAGCCCGCCACGGGCCCGCCTGTTCCGCTGCGCGATAGGAACACGCTCCCGAGCTGGAGCGCCGCGAGGGCTGCTCCTGTGAGGGCGACGAGGGGCTCGTCGGGACAGACGCTCCGGAGAAGGAGCGCGACCAGGAAGATGCAAGCGGCGCCCAGGATCATCGAGAACAGGCGCAGGGCTGTTTCGCGGCTGAAGCCCACCTTGAGCCCGGCGCGGGTCGCCATGCGGGTGGAGATCCCTTGCAGGACGCCCGGCGCTGCCGCGGGGGCATCCCATAGGGTGCGCCTGGCCCAATAGTAGTCCTGCTTGGCCCATTCCACCGGTGATCCGGCCGTGGTGATGGCGCCGAGGCCGGCGGCTTCGAAGTGTGCGCGCTCGACGTTGTCCAGGGCCCGCCCGTCGAGGTCCGGGCTCCGCACGAGGAGCCCCACGACCATGACCAGGAGCAGCCCCGGCCAGAACCAAAACGCCCGCACGGCGGCGGGGGTCCCGGGGCCGGCTGGCCCGGCTTCATGGGCGCCGTACCTGGGGGATCCCGCCCCGAGTCGGGCAGAGGGAGAAACAGACGGGCTCGCTGCGTGGTTGCCGTGGGCCATGACGGCGTAGGCTACCCCGTGGGGCCCGGAAGTTGCCCCCGCCAATCGGCCGCCTTCCGATTCGAGGCACCTCCGACGACCCAACCAGAGTCTCCCATGAACGCACCCATCGACCTAGAGGGGGAGCTGCGCGCCATCGAGGCCGCCGCGGCCCGGCTGGCACCCTATGTGCGCGAGACGCCGACGGTCTACTCCTACACCTTCAGCGAATCGTCGGGCACCGACGTGCACCTGAAGCTTGAGAACCTCCAGCGCACGGGGTCCTTCAAGGTGCGCGGGGCCCTGAACAAGATCCTGATGCTCTCGGACCCGGAGCGGGAGCGCGGGCTCGTGGCGGCCTCCGCCGGCAACCATGCCCAAGGCGTCGCCCTCGCGGCCCAACTCGCGGGGTGCAGCGCCAAGATCGTGATGCCGGTCAGCACGGCGATCACCAAGGTGGAACGCACCAAGGGCTACGGGGCCGAGGTCGTGCTCTTCGGCGAAAGCTATGACGAGGCGGCGTCCCACGCCCTCGCCCTCGCGGAGAACGAGGGTCGCACCCCCGTTCACCCCTTTGACGACTGGGAGATCATCCACGGCCAAGGCACCGTGGGCCTCGAGATCGCGCGCCAGGTCCCGGACCTCGGCGCCGTGATCCTACCCATCGGCGGGGGAGGCCTGATCGCGGGTGTGGCCCTGGCCCTCAAGGCGAAGCTGCCCGACGTCAAGATCATCGGGGTCCAGGCCGAGGGCGCCTCGCCGATGGTTCAGTCCATTCGAGACGGCGCGCAGCGCGTGGTTGAGAACCCCAAGACCTTGGCCGAGGGCATCCGTGTCGGCAAGGTCGGCGAGCGCACCTATCAGGTCGTCAAGGCGCTCTGCGACAGGACGGTGACCGTTACCGAGGACGAGATCGCCCGCAGCGTCGTCGAGCTGATGGAGAAGAACAAGGTCGTGGCCGAGGCCGCCGCCGTGACGCCCATCGCGGCGCTTCTTGCGAACAAGGTGCGCGCCGAAGGCTCCCTGTGCGCGGTCATCTCCGGCGGGAACATCGACCTTTCGCTCCTCGGTCGTTTGATCGAAAGCGGTCTCTCCCAGCGGGGCACGCTGCATCGCATCGAGCTGCGCGTGAACGACGAACCCGGTACCCTGCGCCGCGTCCTGGAGGCCGTGGAGCAGGAGCGCGGCAACCTGCTCGACGTGCGCCACGACCGCGCCGGCTGGAAGGTCCCCGTGGGCTCGGTTCAGGTGGATTTGCTCGTGGAGCTCCGTTCAAGCGACGCGGGCCCCGCCATCGAAGCGCGCCTATCGTCCATGGGCTTCGAAATCCTCGAACTCGAGCGCCGCTTGGCCACCGAGTGAGGGGGCGATCCGCAGGGAACTACTCCAAGAAGAGCAGATCCATCACCCCAGCCAGCAGGTTGCCGGCGGCATGTAGCCCGATGGCCATCCAAAGCTGCCCGCTCTTGATGAAGGCCCACGAGAGGATCACCCCAGCGACGATGTGGTTCGGCGCGAAGTTCCCGTAGAGCACGTGCAGGTACGTGAACGCGGCGCCTGACAGGATGACGGCCAGCCAGGGGCCCAATGCGACCCAGAGGCTCAGGCAAATGGCGCCCCGATACACGGCTTCTTCCATGAGCGGAGCCTGGACCATGGCGTGCTTGGTGTACTCGCCAATTCCCATCAGGCGCACCGTGCTCGGTGGAAGGCCGGGCTCCGTCGCCTTGAGGAACAGGAAGAAGGGGGCGGCGAGCAAGAGCGAGAGGAGCAGCAGCGAGCCGATGACCCGCAGCCAGTATCCGCGGCTCGGGAGCGGCGCCCATGCGTTCGAGCGCAAGCTGGGGACGCCCGTCAGGATCAGCGTGTACGGAACGCCTCCCAGGGCCAGGCGCTGCAGAGAGCTGGCGCGTTCAAAATCGGTGAACGTCGCCATATCGATCCAACAGACCGCGAGGGCAACCGCCGCCAGCAGAATGCGCACGGGCATCGACACCCCAATGCGCCGGTCCGCCAGCGACAGCGCCTCTCGCAGCCGATCCATGTCGTTACTTGACCGCGGCGACGCCGGCTTCGGCGACAGCGTGGTCGTCTTCGACCGAGCTCCCGGAGACGCCGATGGCGCCGATGATGACGCCGTCGGCGTTGGTGATCGGGATGCCGCCGGGGAAGGTGATCAGGCCGCCGTTGGAGTGTTCGATGTTGTACAGCGCGCCGCCGGGCTGGGAGAGGCCGCCGATCGCGCCGGTGGGCATATCAAAGAAGCGAGCCGTGCGGGCTTTCTTCTGAGCGATGTCAATCGAACCAATCCATGCGCCGTCCATGCGCACGAAGGCCTTGAGGTTGGCGCCGGCGTCCACGACGGCGATGTCCATCTTGGTGCCGATTTCGACGGCCTTCTTCTGGGCGGCTTCGATGGCGTGGTGGGCTTGCTCGAGGGTGATATCAGACATGACAGGGTGGGCAGTGAAGGGGAGCGTCGGTGCGGCTTCCTCATTGGAGAGCTCGCGAAGCGCGCATACGCTAGTGACCTGAGCCGGCTACGTCATCGGTTACCTCCTGTGCCCGCGTGACCCGGAGGTGAGGATGTGGTTCGCAGGCGGTTGGCCCACTGTTAGTTCCCGTTCATCTGGACAACGTCCGTGGTGATCCTCCGGAGTGACGTCGTGGTGAAGCGAGGGGGTTGGAGGCGCGGCTCGGGGAGTCGTCGCGCCTCCCCGGCTTCCGATTGGGCGAACCCTGGCTCCAAAATGGCGCTGAATCCTATGCTTGAGGGCATGGCTACGACAATCGCGCTGGGCATCGGGATCCTCTTGGCCGTGGGGCCACCCCTCGCGGAGGCGCGTGCATCTAACACACCTCTGGTCCGCGTGGACGACACCCAAGTGGAGGTGTACTCGGACGACGGGAAGCTCATCGAGCGGCACACCCTGAACGACAAGGGCGAGAAGACGGGGCCGTTTGAGGCGTTCGGCACCGGTGGGGGCGTGACAGCGCGGGGCACGTACCGAAAGGGCGAGCTGCATGGCAAGTTTGAGGAGTTCACCGAGGCGGGCGAACTCCTGCGTGAGTCGATGTACTCACGTGGTGTCCGGGATGGCTTCCTTAGGGAATACATCTTCAACGTCTGTGTGCTTCGGGAGATCTACAAGGACGGCGTTCTGAATGGGCGCTGGGAGAGCTTCGATCCGGAAAATAGTCACGAGATCAATGCGACCTACAAGCGCGGCGTTCTGGAGGGCCGATACGTCGAGTATCGCTTCTCCGGCGAGTGGAAGCGGGAGGCGAACTACAAGAAGGGACTGCTCCACGGAGCCGCGAAGATCACCTTTGGCAAGAAGTCTGTGAGCAAGCGCAAGTGGGAGAAGGGCAGGCTCGTCGATCTGGATGGGATCGCGCCGTTTCCCGTGCCGCTCGAGACGCTCCGTGCGGAGCTCGCGGAGGCGCGGGTCGTGCCGGAAGCCGGGCCGGGCGCCAAGGCGGGGGACCCGCTCTCACCAGATCGCATGGTGGCGCTCGGTCGGCTGCGCACTTACCGGGCAGCCTGCGGCGTGCCGTGGAGGCACCTGCGCCTCGACCGAAGGCTCAACGATCTCTGCGACGCAGCGAGTGAAGTGAGCCAGGGCAATGGCAAGCTGTCACACACCCCCGAACAGCCGGCGGGCATGGACGAGGAGCGCTTCCAGCAGGGCTCCAAGGGCGCCGGTAACAGCAACCTCTCCAGCGGCCCGATGGCGAGCTCCGTCGATTCGTACATGGACGACTCCGACGCATCGAACATCGACCGCGTGGGCCACCGACGGTGGTGCCTTAACCCTTCGATGGGCGTGACGGGATTCGGCCAGGCAGGACGCTGGTCGGCCATGTGGGCCATGGATCAGTCTGGACCCGGGCCGGGCAAGGCGAAGACCATTCTCTACCCGCCCGCGGGTTACGTTCCCGTGGATCTCTTCGGGCCCCGGCACGCATGGAGCCTGCACGCCCTCAACGGACGAATGCCCCAGTCGGCCGATTCCCTTGAGATCCGTGTCGTGCGCCTCGACGAGTACTTTCAGGAAGTCGGACCTCCCCTTGAACTCGATTGGAAGTCCCTCTCCACCGAAGGCTTCGGTGGCTCGCCGTGCATCATCTTTCGCCCGGTCGGCGTCAAGGTCAACCCAGGGGCGCGCTACAGCGTCACCCTCCAGTGGACGAAGGGCAAAGAGCCCGACCATCGCTACCTGGTCGAGTTTGTCGCAGGACCCTCCAGGTAAGAGTGCGCCCTATCGCTTCGCAAGAGTCTCGGGCCTGGACCCGTTTCGTGCGGATGCAGAAGCCCGGATCATGTCCGCTTGGCTACCAAGAATGGACACGGGGGGCTGCCCCCTTCCTTTGACTCTGAAGTCCGGTTGACAAGCGCGCGGGGCACCTTGAACTTCCACTATGAAGTCCTTCTCGCTTGCACTCGCACTTTGCCATTCAGCAGCGGCCCAACAGTTTGGGGCCGCACGCGCCGTATCCAGTCTTGCTGACAATCCCTATTCGGTTTACGCGATCGATCTCGACGGAGATGGTAATGCCGACGCACTCTCCGCCTCCAGGGAGGACGACAAGGTTGCGTGGTACGAGAATCTTGGTACAGGAACCTCGGCGGTGGGGCCTTTGGGGCGCAAGAGGTGATCTCGTCCGCGGACTTCGGCCCCTTCTTCGCCTTCGCTGCCGATCTCAATGGGGATGGAATGACCGATGTCATCTCCTCCGCTAACGTGGGCAAGATCGCGTGGTACCAGAACCTGGGCTCTGGGTCTTTTGGAGCGCAGCAGATCATCACAGTTCATGTCGTTTGGCCCCGGAAAGCCCTGGCGGCAGATTCGACGGCGACGGAGATGGCGACACCGACGTTCTTGCGGGCTCCGTACTCGATGACGAGATCGCGTGGTACGAGAACTATCTCCTGCCAGACTGCAACGGCAACGGTATCCCTGATCAGCAAGAGATCAGCTCTGGCTCGGGGACCGATTGTGACGGGGACGGCACGCTCGATGAATGTCAAATCGCAGCAGACGCCACGCTGGACCTTGATCAGAACGGGGTCTTCGATGCGTGCGAGAGCATAGGGTCAAGCTACTGCGGACCAGCGGTCGCGAACTCAACCGGCGAGGGGGCATCCATCATGGCCCTTGGGACGACGTCTGTCCCGGCTAACAACGTGACGCTCACGGCACGGCAGCTCCCGCGCAGTTCATTTGGGATGTTTGTCGTATCCCGAACGCAGGGCTTCTCAGCCCAGGTCCCCAACAGTCAGGGCGCCCTCTGTGTCGCTGGCGCAGTGGGGCGCTTCAATCGACCGGGACAGATCGTGGCTTCGGGAGCGACGGGTACTTTCCTCTTCCCGATCGACCTCACGGCGATCCCAACGCCGAACGGACTTACCCAGGTGCTCTTCGGCGATACCTGGAACTTCCAGGCTTGGTTCCGGGACAATAATCCGGGCGTCACCTCGAACTTCACGGACGCAGTCAGCCTGACGTTCCTTTGATGCTGGGGCCTTCGATGGGGAGGTGGAATAGGGACGGACGGTCGGCGTGGGCTTCCTCACGGCACCGGACATTCCATGCCCGTTCCACCCCTTTGTGGCATCGATGGATCTGAGCGGCGCGTGGGCCGGCTCACCGCTGGACCAAGCACCCTTTCGGCCCAATCAACTCTGGCTCGGACCCGTCGAAGAGGGCGAGCCGCCGCGGGGGGGGAGGACGAGCGGGGTGCTGCCGCCGCCTATCTTGTGGTGTTGTGCACGCTCAAGCGCTTCCCACACGAAACGTTGGGCGTGGGCGACCGCCAGGGGCAGGGGCTGGCCGCCCGCCAAGCCGGCGGCGATGGCTGAGGAGAGCGTGCAGCCGCCGCCGTGGGGGCTGTCGATCCGGAGGCGAGGCGTCTCCGCCATGGAGCAGTGGCCATCGGCGCCGATGAACACGTCGACGATTCTGGCGTCGAACGGGACGCGCCCGCTCTTGAGGAGCACCGCGCGAGCGCCCGCACTGACCAGGGACTGAGCCTGCTCCCGCAGCTGGTCGGCGGAGGCGGCTTTGGGTCGCCCGAGGAGCAGGGCCGCCTCGTGGGCGTTGGGCGTCACGATGGTGGCGCGGGGAATGAGGCGCTCGCGGAGCGCACTGACCGCGTCCTCGGCGAGCAGCGGATCTCCGCCCGCGGCCACCATGACGGGGTCCAAGACGATGGGGATCTCCGGGTAGTCCGCGAGGACCTTCGCAACGGTCTCGATCGTGGCGACGTCGCCGAGCATCCCGATCTTGATGGCGTCCACCGCTAGGTCCCCCAGGACCGCTCGGATCTGGGCTTCGATGAAGTCGGGTGGGACCCCGTGGACACCGAAGACGCCCCGGGTGTTCTGGGCGGTCAAGGCGGTCAAGGCCGCCGCACCGTGGACGTCGAACGCAGCGAAGGTCTTGAGATCAGCTTGGATCCCCGCCCCACCCGAGGGGTCCGAGCCAGCGATGCTTAGGGCGATGTGGGTCACGCCCGTAAGGTAACTGGAGGGGGCCAGGCCGTCCCATACTTCGGCCCGGGCTATCGCCAGGTCACGCGCCAGGCGCTCGTGAGGTTGAAGCCGTTCCCGCAGGGGCCGGCGGGGTCGCGGAAGACGTATTGGTAGTGCATCGTCGTCCCGGCGAGGGCGACGGGGGCAAGGCCGGTGTAGGTGGTGCTGCCCGCCGCGTCGAGGGCTTGCACGGTGAGGCGGTCACGCACGGTCATGCAGAGGATGCCGCTGCCGAGGGGGGCCGAGGTCGGGGTGAGGCCCTGGAAGAGGAAGCCGAAGTTGCCGGGGGGGCCGTCCGTGACCGTCAGAGTGAAGGTGTCCGCGATGAAGTCGGCGGAGCCGCTCCCGGTCAAGCGGGCGCCGAGGCCAGAGGACGTGAGGCAGCCTGCGCCGGAGAGCCCGAAGAACCAGCACGGGCAGAGGCCGTCGGATCCATCGCCGTCGCAGTACCTGTCTCTTATACACATCTGACGCT
>CAJXRJ010000103.1 GCA_913058555.1 uncultured bacterium | reverse complement strand
ACGAGATCATGCCTAGTCTCGTGGGCTCGGAGATGTGTATAAGAGACAGACCCGTCCCCGAGCCATGTCCAGGACCAATCCAAGTGGCCCGAGACTTCGGAGCACTCGGTCACCAGCGCGGCCACCGACCAAGCCGGCTCCCAGCCGCCCAGGGCGCCCGGGGCCGTGCTCGGCGGCGCCCCGGCGACCCTAATCGGATCGCCTCCATCCCGCTGCAGCGCCTTGAGCGTCAGGTCCCATAGGATCTGAATCGCACGCGCTTCCCGGCGCGCCATCAGCATGTTCGCCCCGCCCGCGGTCGACAGCACCGCCAAAGCAAAGCCGAGGTCGTCCATCCGCCCTGACGTCCGAGCCAAGTCGTCCACCCGCGAAGCGAACATCTTCTCGCCCCCCGGGATCTCGAGCATCGCCTTGAGCCCCACGAGCAACTGCGTCGCGTTGTTGACGTCGTGTAGCAGCGCCGGCAGCAGCTTGGCGGCCACGTCGCAGGACTCTGCTCTCACGGTCGCGTCCGCTTGGCTGATCGCCTCGTCGCGCGCCACGGACTCGTCATCAGAGGGACCACTCATAACAGCGATTTCGCCAAGGGTCGCACAGACCTGATCCAAGGGGTGGTACCGAAGGTGGGACTCGAACCCACACTCCCTTGCGGGAAACGGATTTTGAATCCGTCGCGTCTACCATTCCGCCACTCCGGCCCAGTCCGAGCGCTGGGCGCTCGGTCGGGGGGAAAGGGTACTGTCTCGGCCAGGGGACGGAAAGGGGCCGCAAAACAAAGGGGATGCCTGCCGGATCGCGCGGTCGCGCCAGGGGTCCAAGGCGGAACGATCCACCCGTAGCGGCCCTCTCCGGGCAGCGGATCCTCGTCAGCCGATGGCGCGGGAGGCGAGCTCCAGGCAGAGCTCACGGAATCCCACACCGTCGGCCTTGGCCGACAAAGGCAAGAGAGAGCGGGGCGTGAAGCCGGGGAGCGTATTGGCCTCCAGCATCACGGGCTCGACGTCGGCGTCGAAGCGGCGAGCGCCTGGCTTGCCACCGGAACTCGGCACCATGAAGTCGATGCGGGCGTAACCGGTTCCACCGAAGGCCTCCCACGCGGCCTTCGCGCGCTCTTGGATGCGCGACTGCACGGGACCGGGTAGTTGCACGGGAGGGCACGCCTCGAGGGCCCCCCCACTGGCGGAGTACTTCTGTTCGTGGTCGAAGAAAGCCTCCCCCACAGGTTCGATCTCCACGATCGGAAGTGCCCCTGCCTCGGCGCCGTCGCCGATGACCCCCGCTGTGACTTCGAGGCCCCGGACCTCGGCCTCGACCAGGATGTTGCCGCCCGAGGCTGCAATCGACCGGGCCGCCGCGACCATCTCGTCCGACGTTTGGCACCTGTGGACCCCAAAAGAGGACCCGGCCGAGCTGTGCTTCACGAAATGCGTGCCGGGCCCGAGGGCTCGGAGCCGTGCTTCTGCGGAAGTCGTGTCCCGAAGGAACTGGCCCCGGGTCAGGTGCAGGCCCGTAGCCACCGCGACCCCAGCATCGGCCGCCACCAGCCGCGAGTGGTGCTTGTCCATGCACAGCGACGAGGCGGCGGTGCCAGCGCCGGTATGCCGCCGGCCCGCAAGCTCCAGGAAGGCTTGCACGCGGCCGTCTTCGCCCTCTCCGCCATGGAGCGCAAGCCAATAGATCGCTTCTTCAGGGAGCGCTTCGATGGCTCGCTGCGGCGCGAGAGCTGCACCGTCGAGGCACCAGCGGCCTTCACGATCGATTTCGATCTCGAACACCGGCGGCGCGACGTCGTAGGACGGACCACTGAGGTCCTTCAAGGAGGCGAGAGCGGCCCCTCCAGAGGTGAGCGACACGTCTCGCTCGTCCGAGCGGCCCCCCATCAGGACGACGATGGGAGTCTTGGCAAGGACCGCCCGGCGACCCTCCGTGCTCCACGTTTCCCAGGAAGCCATGGCTATTGGGGAGCGGCGCAAAGGGCGCCACCTTCCGTGCGCTGCACCACCGGGGCGCGCTCGTTGAACTCGTCAAGGGTCTCCGCCACGCGCGGGTCGATCTCGACCACGGCGTCGTCGAGGCCCGAAATGGCCCGGCCGATGGCGGAGAGGTCCGCCTTGCACGTGGCGGGCGAATCGCTGCCTTCGGCGTTCTTGACCGGGCTGAACTCCTGGGCGCGCTCGACCTCCATCGTGACACAGGCCTTGGCCCTAGCCAGGGCGTCGAAGACGAACGTCTCGAACTTTACGCCAGGGATCTTGGTCGGTGCCCCCGATGAATCGATGGCGCCGAGCTCTTTGCGGGCGATGTGCCAGGGCAGGTCGAGGGCTCCTCCTTGATTCAGGCGCTCCACGAAGCTCCTGCGAATCATGTGTGCCGCGATGTTGCCGGCGTTGAACAGCAGATCGCCCGACGCCGCCTTGGCTTCGCGCAGCTCATCAGAGAGGTCGCTGTATTCGATGCATCCGAGCACCCCGTCAACGAGGCCTAGCACCCCTACCTTCTCTGCGGCGTCGCGCTTGGGCACGACCTTGCTCGACATCTCCGCGCCTTGGGCGCAGTGGTAGCCCACGAAAAGCGGATCGGCGGGGCGCGCAAGCGGGTTGTCCACCTGGAAGTACGACAGCTCCTCGATCCCCCTCGCTTGCATGTGTTCCAGGGCGCCGGATTGGTGCAGCGCGGCGAGGGTGCCCCCGTGACCGTCTGGGGCAAGGAAGACCTCGCCCGGACCGGCCAGGACGATGCGGCCCTCACCATCGAGGGCTGGCAGCATGTCCTGGCTGAAGAAGAAGAGGTCGTCTTCGGGGAAGCCGAAGCGCCCGTTGCCTGCGAAGAAGGCACGGGTCTCCGCGTCATTCGCCCTGGACGTCATGATGTACCAGGTTGGCTGGAAGCCGTGCCGCGCTCCCGCGGCCAGGATTCGAGCGGCGTGCCATTCGAAGAGGGTCTTCGATGTCACCGGGCCAACTTCGAACGCCCCCTTGGGCCCGTTGAACCCGAGGCGCGAGCCTTGCCCCCCTGCCACGAGCACGAACCCGACCTTTCCGGCGGCGAGCAGCTCCTCACCGAGGGCCCTTGCTTGCCCCTCGCCCCCGTCCCCCGCACGAACCACCACCGGTGGTTCGAACGAAGGACTTTGGGCTGCCGCGGCGCCGCCCGCGAGCTTGGCGCCAAGCTTGGCCACCAAGTCGAGGTCGATGGCGCTCAGCTCCCGCGCAAACGTCTCGCGCTCACCCGGGCCGAGTCGATCCACATGGGCGAACACGTGGCCCTGGCCCGCGCTTTCGAAGGGCGCGCGCAGGGCATCCAGGGGCTCCGTCATGGCTAAGAGGGTTGGGTCTCAGACCTTGCCGATGCAAATCGACACGTTGTGCCCGCCGAAGCCGAGCGAGTTGCAGAGGGCGTTCTCGATCTTCAGCTCGCGAGCTTCACCCGGAACGTAGTCGAGGTCACACGCAGGATCCGGCGTCGTGTAGTTCCGGGTCGGGTGGACCTCACCGTTCTTGATCGCCAACGCGGTCACCACAAGCTCGACGGCGGTGGCGCCCCCGAGGAGGTGGCCCACCATGGACTTCGTGGAGTTCACCGCGAGCGTCCGGGCGTGCTCCTCAAAGACGCGCTTGATGGCGGTGGTCTCGATGGAGTCGTTGTACGCCGTGCTCGTGCCGTGGGCGTTGATGTACTGAACGTTGGTCGGATCTACGCCCCCGTGGCGCAGGGCTTCGCGCATGGCACGGGCGGGGCCGTAGCCGTCTTCCTTGGGCGCCGTGATGTGGAACGCATCGTCGGTGGAACCGTAGCCCTTGACCTCGGCGTAAATCGTCGCCCCGCGCGCCTTGGCGTGCTCGTATTCCTCGAGGACCATAATGCCCGCGCCTTCACCCATGACGAATCCGTCTCGGTCCTTGTCGAAGGGCCGCGACGCATGCTCCGGAGCATCGTTGCGGGTCGAAAGGGCCTTGGCGGAAGCGAATCCAGCCATGGACAGCGGGGTGGTCGCCGACTCGGCTCCACCCGTGACCATGACATCGGCATCGTCCCACTGGATGGCGCGCCACGCCATCCCGATGGCGTGGCCACCGGAAGCGCAGGCGCTGGAGGTGGTGAATGCGGTACCCATCAGCCCGTGGCGAATCGCCACCTGGCCGCTGACCGCGTTCGGCATGATCCGCGGGATGAAGTGCGGGCTGACGCGGCGGGCGCCACGCTCCTTCATGACGTCGTGCTGCTCGAGGATGCCGGTGATGCCGCCGATGCCCGTCGCGACGATCGTGCCCATCCGCTCGCGTTCGGCCTCGGGCAAGGACTTGGTGTCGCTGAAGCCGGCGTCCTTCAGGGCCTCGTCAGAGGCCATGAGCGCCCACATGGTGAACGGGTCGAGTTTGCGGAGGTCCTTCACATCGAAGCCCGCCGCCTGTGGGTCCCATTCGACCTGGGCTGCGATCGTAGCGGAGATGCCTGTCGTATCGAATCGATCGATCGTTGAGACCCCGTTCTCTCCATTCAGCATCCTCGGGTAGGAGGACGCGACGTCGAGACCGAGGGCGTTGACCGTGCCGAGGCCAGTAATGACAACGCGGCGCATGGCGAGATCCTGTGGGTATTCTTGGTGGCTAAGCGGAGGGCCGCTGGGGCGGCACTTGCCCGCTTATGCAGGGGCCGCTTGAGCATTGGGCCCGCTCAAGCAAAGGGATTGCCCCATACATGCCCAGATCGCGCCTCCGCCCGGTTCCCCTTGCGGGGTTCCGAAACGGAGCGCTTTCCGTGCGCGGGGCCAAAGGATGGAAAGCCAATAGGACAGTCAGACCGCCCGACCAGTTTCCTACCGATCTACTGAAGCTTGGCTTTGATGTACTCGACGGCCGAGCCGACGGTCTGGATCTTCTCGGCGTCTTCGTCCGGGATGTTGATCTCGAACTCGTCCTCGAATTCCATGACCAACTCGACGGTATCGAGGGAGTCGGCGCCAAGGTCATTGATGAAAGAAGTCTCAAGCGAGATCTTGTCGGGCGTGGTGCCCATCTGATCGCAGACGATCTTCTTGACGCTATCTTCGATCTGAGTATCGCTCACGGGTCGGGTCTCCGAATTCGGGGGGGATCGCTCGCGCCGGATGGCGCTTGAGCTGGGGGTTGGGCTGGCTCGACTGCCGGCCCGCAAAAAGCCCTTGGTACGGCTAGAGGCTGAGGCCCCCGTCGATCACCAAGGTCTGTCCAGTAATGTAGGCGCCGGTGGGACCGGCGAGGAAGAGCGCCGCTGCGGCGATGTCGTCGGATGCACCAAGGCGACCCAGGGGAATCGAGCCCATTAGCTTGGCCCGCTCGTTCTCTGGGATGTCCGCGGTCATATCGGTTTCGATGAAACCTGGGGCGATTGCGTTCACGGTGACACCTCGCCCGCTCAGTTCCTTGGCGGCGGACTTCGTCAGGCCGATCACGCCGGCTTTGCTCGCGGCGTAGTTGGCCTGCCCGGCGTTGCCGGTCACGCCGACGACGGACGCGATGTTGATGATTCGCCCAGAGCCCGCCTTCATGAGGGGCCGGGCGGCCGCCTTCACGAAGTTCCAGGTGCCCTTGAGGTTGACGCCGATGACTCGATCGAAATCGTCCTCGCTCATGCGCATCAGCAATTGATCCCGCGTGATGCCCGCGTTGTTGACCAAGATGTCGATGCCGCCGAACTCTGAGCCGATCTCCTTGACCAGGGCGGCGACCGCCGCGTGGTCGGCGACGTCGACTCCGTAAGCCTTCGCGCCTTCCGAGTGGTTCGCGCAAGCGTCGGCCGTGGCCTGCGCGTTCTCCACGCGTGTCGCCACACAGGCAACCTTCGCGCCGTGGGCAGCCAGCGTTTCTGCGATCGCCCGGCCGATGCCACGGCTCGCGCCGGTGACGAGGGCCACCTGGCCGGCCAGGGGCAGGCCAGCTGAAGAGGCAGCTGAAGAGGCAGCTTGGGTGTTGTCGGAGTCAGTCACGTGGAGGGATGAGAAGCGGAGTCGGGGATCCGGTGAACGCGGAGGTGGATTGCCCCGAGTAGGCTCGGGCCGTTCCACGAATCAGAAGAGGCAAGAGGCGTAGAGCGCCGCTGCGGCGCTCCCGGATCAGGACCCAGGCGGATGAGCGTAGCCCTGGGACAATCCGGCATCAAGCAGGGGAAGCGGCGTCTGCGGGGACTCAGGCCCAGGGAACGCGACAGGATTGCCTGACAGTTGGGTCAGATCGGGCGACCGGGCCGCGTGTGGACCCGTGGAATCGGCCTCTGGCCTTTCGGAGGGGGGCCTCTGGATAACGATCAGGAGGGGGCCGTAAGTCCCAGGGATTCCAGGGCCGCGGGGAGGTCAGAGGGAGTGGCAACCGGGGTCACGGTCGCATCCCCGTCGATCTTGCGGAGGATGCCCGCGAGAATCGTCCCTGGGCCGGTCTCGACGAATCTCGTCGTCCCACGGTCGATGGCTCCTCGCATCGTGCGCTCCCAAAGCACAGGGGCACAAACCTGGGCCCCCAGGGTGTCCTTGACGCCCTGGATGGTCTCTACGGCTTCGGCCGTGACGTTGGAGAGCACCGGAATGCGCGGCACCTGGATGTCCGTCTCCTCGAGGGCAGCCGCCAGACGATCCGCTGCGGGGCGCATGCACTCGCTGTGGAAGCCGCCAGCAACCACGAGACGGCGGACGCGCCGGACGCCGTGTTCTTTCGCTGCGGCCTCGACGGCGTCCAGGGCGGGGAACGCGCCGGAAACCACGATCTGGCCCGGGGCATTGAGGTTCGCCACCTGGCAGACCCCGTGCTCGGCCCCCACCTTGGCAAGGGCTTCCGCTTGCTCGGGGGTCGCCCCCATCAAGCTGGCCATGCCGCTGGGATTCTGCTCTGAAGCATCCTGCATGGCTTCCCCACGCAGTCTGACGAGGCGTAGACCCGCTGCGAAGTCGAAGGTGCCCGCGGCCCAGTGCGCCGTGTACTCGCCCAGCGAAAGGCCGGCCGCCCAGGGCGCGCGGGACAGATCGAATCCGTGGCCTTCGAGGACGCGTAGGACCGCGACGCCCGTTGTGAAAATCCCCGGCTGCGCGATATCAGTGCGGTGAACGTCGTCGCCGCTTTCCCAGCAGGCCTTCGAGAGTGAGAACCCGAGCACCTCGTCGGCTTCGTCCCAAACGGCCTTCGCTTCGGGGAACGAGTCCGCCCAGTCCTTGCCCATGCCTTCGGCTTGGGCGCCCTGACCGGGGCAGAGAATCGCGGGGGTGGAATCGTGCTGATCCATGGGTGGGGTCAGGTCCATGACTTGGACCGGACAGCGTCGAGTATCAGGTGGGAGAGGAGAGTCGAAAAGCGAGCACCGGCTACGGGGAGCCCCGGCGGTTACCAGCGAATGAGCGTCGAGCCCCAGGTGAGCCCTGCGCCGAAGGCGACGAGCACGACGAGATCGCCACGCTCGATGCGCCCCTCGCGGGCCGCTTCATCGAGGGCGATCGGGACACTGGCTGCGGAGGTGTTGCCGTACTTCTGAATGTTCACGAAGAACTTCTCCATCGGCCAGTCGAGGCGTTCGCGGGCAGCCTCGATGATGCGCAGGTTGACCTGGTGAGGAACCACGAGCTTCACTTCCTCGCCCGACACGCTCTCGGCGGCCTCGCGAATGAGCTCGGTCATCTTGGTGACGGCGAAGCGATAGACCTCGCGGCCACGGACCCGAATGAACTGATTCGAGCTGTCGTAGTCGGGGTGGTTGTGCGGGCGCGCCGCTCCCCCCTCGGGGATGTGAATGAACTCGTAGCCCGAACCGTCCGCCCCGAGGTTTTGGGAAAGGATCTCTCCGCCCTTCGCATCCTCCAGAGGGCGAATCACCGCGGCCCCAGCACCATCCCCAAAGAGAATGCACGACGCCCGGTCGGACATGTCCAGGTACCGCGAGAGCGTCTCGCCACCGATGGCGAGGACGTTCTTCGCGCGGCCCGCGCGCACAAACGCCTCCGCCGTGTGGAGTGCGGTGAGGAATCCCGTGCAGGCCGCCAGCACGTCGAAGGCCCCGGCGTTCTCGCAACCCAGGCGCGTCTGCACCAGGGTCGAGATCGAGGGCATCAGATGATCCTGGGTCAGGGACCCGGTGACGATCAGGTCGATGTCCTTTGGCTCCAGCCCGGCATCGTCCAGCGCCTTGCGGGCGGCCTCCTCGCAAAGATGGCTGCAGTTCGTGCCCTCGTCGACGTAACGCCGCTCGCGGATGCCCGTGCGCTGGGTAATCCACTCGTCGCTCGTATCTACGATGCGAGCCAGGTCGTCGTTGGTGACCACACGCGGCGGAACGGCGTGGCCAGTTCCTGCGATTCCTACGCGAACGATGCTCGTCATGGGGTGAGGGATTCTGAGAGGTGAGAGAAGCGACAATCCGGCGGGAGGATCGCGCCGAGGGTGGCCCATGGTCGCCCATCTGCGACCGTGGTTCAACTCGCCAGCGGCGAGCCCGCCCGATTCTTCGCCTTGTGGACCGACAAATTTCAGCCCTATCGGCGCGGCGAAGCGATGTGTCGAGGGCTCAGGGGGCTGGATGGGGGCCGAAGGCCACGGGGCCCCGCGGCCTGCTCACCGGCCGGCGAGGCCGACCACAATGTGCCCGTTCACATCGGCGTCGAGGGCACGAGCCGCGAGGTCAATGGCGTTCGAGACGGCAGTGGGGTCCGAACGACCGTGACCGATGACCACGATTCCGTTGACGCCCAGGAGCAAGGCGCCGCCGTACTCCGAATAGTCAACCTGCTTATGAATGCTCGCGAGCGCCTCTGGCCCCCACTGAGCTCCGTGGGCTTTCAGCTGGTCCATGACGAGCTTCATCATGAACCCGGCGAAGCCCTCCATGAGCTTCAGGACCACGTTGCCCGTGAATCCGTCGGTCACGACCACGTCGCAGCCCCCTTTGAACAGGTCGCCACTTTCGACGTTCCCGACGAAATCCAGGTCGGACCCGGAGAGCAGGGCGTGGGCCTCACGTAGAAGGTCTGTGCCTTTGGATTCCTCTTCGCCAATGTTGAGCAAGCCCACGCGGGGGCTCTCGCTCTTCAGGACGTCGCGGGTGAACACCGCGCCCATGTGCCCGTACTGGAGAAGATGCTCCGGCTTCGGGACGACGTTGGCGCCCATATCGAGCACGGTCACCGGACGACCGGTGAATTCGATCGTCACGGCGATGCCCGGTCGCCGGACGCCCTCAAGCGTCTTCAGCCCCACCGTGGCCGCCCCGACGACGGCCCCGGTGTTGCCCATGCTGACATGGGCGCCCGCCGCGCCTTGCTTCACGGCGCCGGTGGCCACGGAAATCGAAGACATCGGCTTCGCACGGAGCGCGACCCCGGGCTTCTCCTCCATCCCGATCACGTCGGGGGCATGGAGGATCGCGAAGCTACCTGGGGCCTCCCCCACGCTCGCGCCGCGGCTCTCAAGGCCGGCGCGGATGGTCTTTTCGTCGCCGACCAGCAGGAGACGTTCGGCCGGTACCCCGGCCCGCACGGCGGCAAGCGCCCCGTCCAGGTTGCAGTCAGGGGCGTTGTCGCCCCCCATCACATCGAGTGCGATTCGCTTGGATGCATCCATGAAGAATCACGCCCAGCCAGGGGCTGGGCGAAAGCGCGAGAACAGGGTCGCACAGCACGTGCGTGGACCGCACGTGCTCCTGAGCAGGACCCCTTCGATCAGAAGTCCGTGTCGTCCTTCTCGAAGACAACGCGGCCCTTGGTGCCGCCCTTCTCGAAGGCGTAATGCGTGGCGTCCTCGCTCATGCGGTGCGAGCGGGTCAGGACACCTGAGCGCGGGCAGCGGGCGATGGGAGGAACCGGAAGCGAGAGGTGCGACCGGCGCTTGTTCTTGGCGGACTTGGAGGTCCGGCGCTTGGGATGTGCCATGGGGAGTCTTGGTGTTCTAGGGAGCGGGCCCAGGTGCGAGTGCCATTGGGGCACCCGGGAGGGCCTGATCCCGCGTCTGGGGTCGTGTTCGGTTGTGCTCGGCGGACGGGCCGAGACCCGGTGCATGCGGCCCCGGATTTGAGCCGAAGAGATTACCGACTCGCCCCCCCGGGAAGGCCTCAAAATCCCAGGTGGAACAGAAATTCGCAGGGGATCAGGGGCCCAGGGGGGGCAGAGAAGGGTCTCAACCCACGCGAAGTTCGTGGCTGAAGTGCTCGGAGAGGGCCTGGATCGCGGCTGGAATGGCGTCGGCGCGCTCCCCCTGGCCCTGGGCGGAATCCGGGCGGCCTCCGCCGCCGCCTCCGAGCAGGCCCTTCACCGTCTGGGCCATTTGTCCAGCCTTCAGGCCCTTGTCGAGGGCTGCACCCTGGCAAAGCGCCACAAACGGCACCCCGCTGCTGTCGTCGCCCGGCTTTCCGCGGCCAAACAGCACGATTCCAAGGTCGGCCTCGGCCCCCTTGAGTCGATCGCCAAGCTGACGAATGGCCTCCCGATCGAGGCCTGGGAAGTCCATGGCCCCTGCCACCACTCCGCCGCGGGCCTCGAGCTCTGACTTGGCGACCTTGAAGGCCTCCGTCACCTGATCGCCAGCGGCAGATTTCTTCTGCTTCTTGGCGTCCTTGACCTGCTTCTGGAGCTGCTGGATCCGGCCCGGAAGTTCTTCGGGAGCGGTCTTGAGCTGGGATGCCAGCTCCTTCAGGAGTCGTCGCTGGTCCTGGAACGCGGCCACAGCTCCCCTATGGGTAAGCGCCTCGATCCGGCGGACGCCGGCCGCCACCGCGCGCTCAGAGGCGATCACAAAGGGACCGATATCGCCGGTACGCTCCACGTGAGTGCCGCCACAAAGTTCGAGCGACCAGGGGCGACGATCCCCATTGTCGTCGTCGATCGAGACCACACGAACCTCATCGCCGTACTTCTCTCCGAAGAGCGCCATGGCTCCCCGCGACTTGGCTTCGGCCGGTGTCTCCACTGAGGTGTCCACCGCGGTGTTCCGCGCGATACGCGCGTTGACCGCGTTTTCGACCTCGAGGATCTCGGCGTCGGTCACCTGCGAAGGATGGCTGATGTCAAATCGCAGGCGATCCGGCCCCACGTAGGAGCCCGCCTGAGCGACATGGTCCCCAAGCTCGTCACGGAGGGCCTGGTGGAGCAAGTGCGTCGCGGTGTGGTTCGCACGAATGGCCGTTCGCCGCTCGGCGTCCACGAGGCAGAGAGCCCCTTGGCCTTCCTTGGGGTCGCCGTCCACGGTCCCGATGTGCACGTGCACGTCCCCGATCTTCTTCGTGTCAGAGACTTCGAAACGGAAGGTGCCGTCCTGGGCTTCGATGCTGCCGAGATCCCCCACCTGGCCGCCGGCCTCCGCGTAGAAGGCGGTGCGGTCGAGCACTAGCCTCGCGGGCCGGTCGCTCTTCGCCGCAAAGAACCGCAGGACCTTGGCCTCGCAGCTTGCACAACCGCCCGCGTCGTCGTGATAGACCGTCTCGGTGCTTGTCAGGCCACTGAGCTCCTCCGCGCTGAGGATCTGCTTGAAGCTCCCCTCGCTCTTACTGACTTCACTGTGGGCCTTGCGAGCGGCCTCCCACCCTTCGGTATCCACCGAAAGCCCGCCTTCGCGGGCCATGAGCTCGACAAGGTCCTGGGGAAATCCGTAGGTCGCGTAGAGCTCGTAGGCTTCCTTGCCGTCGATGATCTTTCCGGAGGTGGCCTTGGCCAACTTCTCGAACTGCACGAGGCCTCGATCGAGCGTTTTGCGGAACGACTCCTCCTCGGTCTTCATCACCAGTTGCACGTGCTCCTGGCGCGTCTGCATCTCGGGGAAAGCGTCCCCGAGGACGTCGACCACGACGGGGACCACCTCGTGCAGGAATGGCTCCTTCGCGCCGAGGTGCTGCAGGCCGTACCGGCTGGCCCGTCGCACGAGCCGCCGAAGCACGTATCCACGCCCTTCGTTGGAGGGCGTCACGCCATCCGCCACGGCCGCGGTGAAGGCACGCACGTGATCCGCGCAAACCCGGAAGGCCACGTCCTTGTCGCCGTCCGGCGTGCCCTCGTAGGTCTCACCCGTCAATCGTTCGATGGCTCGGAAGATGGGCTGGAAGAGGTCCGTGTCGTAGTTCGAGGACTTGCCCTGCAACACTGCCAAGACGCGTTCGAAGCCCATGCCTGTGTCGACGTGCTTGGCGGGAAGCTCCACCAGGCTGCCGTCGTCCTGGCGGTTGAACTGCATGAACACGTTGTTCCACAGCTCGATGAAACGCTCGTTCCCGGCGTTGACTCCAATCGCCGGATCGGCCCCGTCCATGGGGTTGGTTCCGGGTCCACCACGGTCGATGTGGATCTCCGTGCAGGGCCCGCAGGGCCCCGTCTCCCCCATCTCCCAGAAGTTGTCCGTGCGATCGAACATCAGGACATGGGAGTGGTCGATGTCGGTCTTCTCTTTCCAGATTCGCTCGGCTTCCTCGTCCGCAGGAAGTCCGTCCTTCTCATCGCCCGAGAAGACACTGACCCAGAGCCGGTCCTTGGGCAGGCCCCAGACCTCCGTCAGAAGTGTCCATGACCAGACGATCGCGTCCTCTTTGAAGTAGTCACCAAACGACCAGTTCCCGAGCATCTCGAAGAACGTGTGGTGATAGGTGTCGCGACCCACCTCTTCGAGGTCGTTGTGTTTGCCCTGGACGCGGATGCACTTCTGTGTATCCACCGCCCGGGTGTAAGGGCGGGTGCCCGTCCCAAGGAAGGCATCCTTGAACTGGTTCATGCCCGCGTTCGTGAACAAGAGCGTCGGGTCGTCCTGGGGAAAGACCGGAGCCGAGGGGACGATGCGGTGGCCGCGCTCCTCGAAGAAGCTCAGGAATTCCTTGCGGACACGCGCGGCGGTGAAGTTCTGGACGTCGCCAGGGGTCATGACGGCTCGGGACCCAGGGGTCCCGGGGGCTTTGCGCGGCCCAAGGATCGAAGGGTCCTTCGGGTTCGCGCTGGAGAAGAAAGGGCGTTCGGGCGTAGATGATAAGAGAAGAGGCCCCTTGCCCGCACCGCCTCTCGGTCCACTCCGGGCGCGAGAAACACTCGCGGACGGGGAATCCGTGGGGGCGGAAGCGCCGGCGAGGGGCCACTTCGCAAGAACGGGGGGGGCTAGGCCTTCCCTGCGGGTGCTTTGCCGCCCGTGGATTTGCCTTCGGAGGCCTTCGCCCCGGCCGCATCACCCTTCGCGCCACCCTTGGCGCCCTTATCGGCCGCAAGGGCCTCGGCTTCGGCCACTTGCGCCGCCGCCTGGGCCTTCTCGTAGTCGTCGGGCTCCGGAGCAAACTTGATGCGCACCGCGTCGTCGATCACGGCCGCAAGGTCGGGGTTGTCGATGAGGAATTGCCGACTGCGCTCCATGCCCTGGCCAAGGCGGATTTCGCCGTCGGTTGGGTGCTTCATGGAGTACCAGGTGCCGGACCGGAGCACGATCTCCGCCTTCAAGCCGAGGTCGAGGAGCTCGCCCTCCCGGGAAACGCCACGGTTGAACAGGATGTCGAACTCCACCTTGCGGAAAGGCGGGGCGATCTTGTTCTTGACCACGGTGACCTTTGTCCGGTTTCCGACCACGTTGTCCCCGTCTTTCAGCTGCCCAATGCGGCGGATATCGAGGCGTACCGAGGAGTAGAACTTGAGGGCACGACCGCCGGTAGTGGTCTCAGGGCTGCCGAACATGACCCCGATCTTCTCGCGGATCTGGTTGATGAAGATCACCAGGCAGTTGGACTTCGAGATGGCTCCCGTGAGCTTTCGAAGGCCCTGGCTCATCAATCGCGCATGAAGGCCAACGAAGCTGTCCCCCATCTCGCCTTCGATCTCAGCCCGCGGAACGAGGGCCGCCACCGAGTCGATCACGACCACGTCGACGGCGTTCGAACGCACGAGGGTCTCAACGATTTCGAGGGCCTGCTCACCCGTGTCCGGCTGGCTCACCAGCAAATCGTCCAGCTTGACACCCAGTCGGCGGGCGTACGTGGGATCCATGGCGTGCTCAGCGTCGACGAAGGCACAGACACCACCCTCACGCTGGGCCGAGGCGATCATATGAAGGGTCATCGTCGTCTTGCCGGAACTCTCCGGGCCGTAGATCTCGACGATCCTCCCCTTGGGCACTCCCTTGCCGCCCAGGGCAAGGTCCAGGTTGATGGAGCCAGTGGAGATGCCCTCGATCTTGCGAATCATGTCGCTCTTGTCGCCAAGGCGCATGATCGACCCGATGCCATACGCCTTCTCGATGTCGCCGAGGGCGGCGGTGAGGGCCTTATTCTTGGCCTCATCTGTGGCTTCACCGCGGCGCTCGGGGGACGTGCGGCTGGTGTTCTTGGGCTTGGCGGCGTTCTTGGATCGGCTGAGGCTCATGGGTCGGCGGAGTCGGAGTAACAGGTGCGGTTAGCGGTGCGAGGCGCGGGAGATCGCCCCCATGGAGGGCCCAGGAGGATGTC
>CAJXRJ010000102.1 GCA_913058555.1 uncultured bacterium | reverse complement strand
GTGTGCGGCTGGATGCGAGGCCGCTTCGAGTGGGGTCCACGGGCCCTCGGCAGCCGCTCGATCATCGCCGACCCTCGGCGCATGGAGATGAAGGAGAAGCTCAATTCCAAGATCAAGTTCCGCGAGGCCTTCCGCCCCTTTGCGCCCTCGGTGACCGAGGAACGTGCCAACGAGTTCTTCGAGCTCCCCGATGCCGAACGCCACTGGCCCGCGCGGTTCATGCTGTACGTGGCGCCCGTGCGCGAAGAGAAGCGCTCGGTCCTGCCCGCCATCACCCACGAGGATGGCTCCGGGCGGCTACAGACCGTGTACCGCCAAACCAACCCGGCCTACCACCGGGTCATCGAGCGCTTTGGGGAACGCACCGGCGTGCCCGTCATCATGAATACGTCGTTCAACCTCAAGGGCGAGCCCATCGTTGAGTCCCCCGCCCATGCCTTCAACACCTTCTCGCGGTCGGGCATGGACTACCTCTTCATGAACAACTACATCGTCGACGCGAGCGCCAAGAAGGAGATCGCCGAAACGGTCTTCCACCTTCGCCACGAAGGCGATTCCGTCACCCAAATGGTGAGCTAGCGGAGTGGGACCTACCGTGCGCATCCTCAACATCTTGTTGGCGGTCTTGGTGAGCCTCGCGCTCGCGTTCGGGACCCTTGAAATCGGCCTGCGGGCCCTGGGATTCGGCCCGCCGGCCATGAACACCGAGTTCGACGCTGCGCTCGGATGGCGCGGGCAGCCGAGCTCAAAGATCCGCCGCAAGACCGCGGAGTTCGACGTCACCCTTGAACTCGACAGCCAAGGCCTGCGGGACGATTTCCAAACCCCGAAGGACCTGACCAAGGGGCGCGGGACGTTTCGGATCCTGGCCCTCGGGGACTCCTTCGTGAATGGCTACACGGTCGCACGCGAAGACCTCTTCCTGGACCTTCTCGAAGAGGCCTACGCCAAAGAGGGCCGCAGCGTCGAGATCGTGAACGCTGGCGTACAGGGTTACTCCACGGACCAGCAGCTCGTCTGGCTCCAGACCCATGGGCGGGCCTTTAGCCCCGACCTCGTCATCGTCTTCCCCTACGAGAACGACATCTGGTGGAATGCGTCCGGCGACTACCTAGGCGAGGCCAAGCCGCTCTTCGACGCCCAAGGCGAGCTTGGGACCGGCCCGTTGCCCGCGCCGAAGGAGCGGTCGTGGTTCGCGGGCACGGCGATTGGCCGACTCCCAAGACTCTTCCAGTCCCTCCCGACGATTGAAGTTCGTGGGGAACAGGTCCCGGTGGAGATGAGCTCGCGGCTCGTGAAGCCGCCCGAGGTGACCCTCGCCGCCGAGGCTCGGACGGAGCGACTGATCCAGCGCATGGCGAAAGTGGCCCGGGAAATCGGAGCGGAGACGTTCGCGGTCTCCCCGATCCCCTCGCGGGCCCAGATGGGCGCCGCCGCGGATCCGGTCAACCGCGAGTCCCTTGGCGCCATCGACCCCCACCGTCCCCATCAGCTCTTCAAACAGGCCGCAAAAGCGGCGGGCGTGCCCCTCGTGGAGACGCTCACCGGCCTGCAAGCCGCGGCGGATGCCGGCTCCGAGCTCTACTTCGAGCGGGACTTCCACCTCAACCCACGGGGAAACGCCGTGCTGGCGAGGGCGCTTTACGACGGCCTCGACGCCTGGAGCTTGGTGCCGCAGGGCCCGGGCGAGAATGGCCGGTATGCACCGGACCCGGATCGCAAAGTCAGCGGGGGCCGATGGCCCCGCTGGCCGCTGTGGTACCTCGGGCTCACCCTGATCCTTGGGACCCTGTTCTCGCGAACCTACCCCGACGAAGAACCCCAGCGCGCCTACCTCCAGGTCGCGGTTCTCCTGGCGGTGGTCTTTGCGGCGGCGCTCCTCGGCTCCGCCCTGATCGGTTCCCTGCCCCCCCTCGCGTCGAAGGTCGCCTTTGCGGGTCTCCTGATCGGCCTGCTCAGCTTCATCGCCTACCACCTCGGCGACAGGATCGGAACCATCCTGGAGCTACTGCGATCATTCACCCTTCGGGGGCACTGGTATCTGCTGCCGCTTTTGAGCGTCCTCTTGAGCGTCGGGAGCCTTTTGGTGGTGGCGGCATCGTCGCCGTTAGTGGCTCCGTTCATCTATACGCTTTTTTAGGCAGACAAAGCGATATCGACCCCCAAGGGCAACGGTGAGGGATCGGGTGCGATGAGGGGTTCTGGCCCTCCCGATAGGAGGTTTCAAATCGAGACGTTCCAATCGGTTTGATGGCTTCCTCGATGCCATTCCCACCGAAGGGTTAGGAGAATCCCGCCGCAACTGCCCGACATAAGGAGAAGGCATGCCCGGGGAAGTCGCTTCCTGGGAACCCATCTGGTGCCCTCGCCCGTCCCCCATGGACGAATCGCGTAAGGAATTCGGTTTCCTCACCTCACTCACTGCATACATACCCTGAACGAGCGCCGCAGCGCCCGCTCAGGAAATCCAACGCTCGCTGGGTTCCGCACGACCCAAAAGCTCGCCCCATCCATCCCTTGACTGACTTCTCCGAAGGACCCGCGGTACCGCGGATCGCGACCGAGCCCCGCCCATTGCGGCCGCTCGAGCCGCGCCGCCAGCTGCGCTGGTCGGACCTGATCTTGCCGCTCGGAATTGCGGCAGCGATCCGGCTGACCCTCGTCCTCGCATTCCTTGGGGCGGGCACCGCCGGCGACGAAGCGGCCTACCTGTTCCTGGGTAAAGGCTGGGCGCGCTTCGGCGAGTACACGGGCATGTGGGCCCCCGGCTTCCCCTGGCTCATCTCGCAGATCCAGGGGCTCTTCGGCGACTACACGATCAACGCCCTCCGCTTCCTACAGGTCGGCATGTCGCTCTGGGTGGGCGTGCACGTCGCGCTCATAGCGGCCATGTTCGGCGGCCGAAGGGCTGGGATCGCGGGCGCTTGGCTCTTCGCGCTCTACCTGCCCCTGGCCAGCTTCACGGCCATGATCTACTCGGAGACGCTCTTCCTCAGCTTCTTCGTGCCAGCGGCCTACCACCTCATCCGCTTCGCCCGTGAGGGGCGCCTCGCCGCCCCCTGGTGGCGTGTGCCTGTGGCTGGTGCCCTGCTCGGGCTCTCTGCCCTGACGCGGGAAAGCACCGTCCTCTTCGTGATCCCTGCCATGGGCTGGATCGCCTTCGCGCTCCGGGGGCATCCCACGGAGAAGCGTACGGGTCGACTCAGCCTGCGTCTTTGGGCCCATGGATCGGGCCCACTGGCCCTGGGCCCGGCCGCGATCTTCGGGTTGTCGTTCTTCACGACGATCCTCCCGTGGACCGCCCGGAACGCGGTGATCTTCGATCGATTTGTCCCGGTGGCGATCACCGCGGGCGGCAACGCGTACCTCGGCTGGAACGCCGGCGACTTCAACTTCGACCTCGCGGGCCTCGGGGCCGAGACGCCAGGCGATCTCCGGGCCAAGATCCGGGGCAAAGCCCCCGAAGGCTGGCGCCCGCGCAAGGTGGATAACCCCGCAGACGCCATGCGCAACAACATCGAGGATGGCCTGCAATTCGCGGCGGCCAACCCCATGTTCTTCGTGCGCTCACGCATCGTTGAATTCGTGGACTTGGTCTCGCCGGTCTCGTTCATCGTGCGCCAATTCCGGGTCGTCGACGGCTTTGGTGAGCCCCTGGACGCCCCCGTGATGCGCCGACTGTTCGCCCTGATCTCGATCCTCTCGGTCCCACTGCTGGCGCTTTTGGCCCTTTGGGGCTGGGCGACGATCCGCGATGCCGGTCCCTTGCGGTCGTTTGCGACCATGACGGTCCTCTGCACGAGCGGCGTGGCCCTCCTGAGCGGACTGACGCGCTTCCGGGTGCCGATGATCCCCATGCTGATCGTGCTCGCCGCGGTGTGCCTTTCCGGCGCCAGGGAACGGCCCACTGTGGCCCGAAGCACGATCGCCTCCTGCGTTGCCGTGGCGCTGTGCCTCGCATGGATCCCATCCCTTGGCCCGACGCTGCTCTCGCTGTCGGCCATCTGGTAGGCCCAGGATCGGAGCGGGCGGCTCTTCTCTCCCGAGAGCGGGCAGCAGGATTCCCCGAGAGCGGGCAGCAGGGAATTCGTTTCCGCGTGATGGCAGGTTCAGCGCTGCAGCTGGATTCCGACGGAGTTATCGGAACCGTGGGACCAGGGCATTGCGTCGGAGTGGCGCTTGAGCTGAAGTGCGCAGGAGCGCGCGGCCGATCACTACAATCGGATGAGCGGGCGTTCCCTTATCCCCCAAGGCCATGTCGATCGGACCCCCCGAGCCCCCATCTGCCGACGGCGCCGCAGAGGTGGTCCAAGAGCCCACCCTCGAGAGCGTCAAGCGCCGGGAGCGGTGGCTGATTTTCTCCCTTGGAGCGATCGTGGCCACCCTCGCCCTGGTGGGCTGGCTCTCGATCCCCTCCGAGGCGACGCTCCTCGAGCAAGCGAGCGGCTCTGAGAGCACCAAGGCTCGGATCGAAGCGATGAACGCCCTCGTGCACCGGGGCTACTGGGCCAAGCGCCCGCCCGTGGAGCTGCGGGTCTACGTGTCCCAGCAGCCCGAAGAAGTGCGCCAGTTCATGCATCAGATGCACTACCGGCTGATGTCGCGCTGAGCACTATGCCGAAGCCAAATCGCGCCAACGCGGACCGCTCCCAAAAGAACAGCCTCTGGCTCTGGTTCGCCGTGCCGTTGCTGCTCCTCGCAGGAATCGCGGCGGCGCTCTACCTCTTGGGCGATGGCGCGTTCTCGGGCGGTAGCGGTTACGACGTTCGCTAGGAGCGCCTAGCTCCCCCGGAACAGCTCAAGGCTGCCGGACGCCTCAGCGAAGAGCCGATGCAGCTTCGATCCCCCATGGATCGGCACGCGCTTGAGCGCAAAGGGGTCGGTGCCCTTTCGGTTCACGCCATCGTGGGTCGTGACCGCGTAGGTGTACGCCGCCTCCGCCGCTGCCTCCTTGGAGCCGCCGTTGAAGTCCCACGCCCGCCCGTAGGGGTACGCGAATACGGCGCCGGTCTGAGCCGGCTCCAGGGCCCCGCGAAGCTGCTTGGCTCCGCCGGCAATCTCCGCGAGCTGGTCGGCCTTGCGCAGGCGAGCCAGCACCGGATGGTTGACCGTATGGCCTCCGATCTCAATGCACTCGGATGCGGCGAGCCGCCGCGCCTCCTCGAGCGAGAGGTAGAGCCGGTCGACGATCTCACGCGGCTCGCCCCCGTGTTCCGTCACCAACTCCATCAGAACGTGGTCCCGCGCCACGGGCTCAGCGTCGTACTTGAGGATGCGCTTCAAACGGTTGGAGCTGGCGCAGCCGAGCAACGCCTCCCGCACCTCGGGCAAATCGTTCGCCAGCCGCTTCGCGAGGGGCTCCGCCCCAAGCTTCCCGTCGAGCCAGCCAAGGGCGTGCAGCCAGGGCAACCGCCGCTCCACCACCGCGCCCGCCTCGAGGAAAACGGTGGCCTTGGCCCCCACCGACTCGAGGAGGGGAACCAGCCGGAGCAGGTTGTCCCGGTAGCCGTCATCCATGGAAAGGGCCACCATCGACCGCCCCGGGGCGCCGGATTGGAGGCGCTCCATTCCCTCGGAGATCGTCACAAGGTCGAATCGCTTCGCGAGGGCCTTGAGGATCTCCTCCAGCTGGCCCGCGCCGATCTTCATATCGGCATGCAGCTCGCCGTTGAGACTCGGGTCGTCGACGCAGTGACCGTAGAGGATCAGGAGCCGCCGCGCGGTGCGGCCGTCCACGAGCTTCCCCAGGGGCGTATGCCATGCAAGCCTCGCCCAGGCGCCCAAGAGCGTGGTCTTGAGCCGGTGTTTCAGGGCCGACATAACGCGCCCCCGGCAGGGGCCTGGCCCGTGCGCCCTGCGACATCACGCGATCCCGAATCCAGGGGCATCATCCGATGAGCTCAGCGTCCCGGTCCGCGTCGGTGAAGTACCACCGCTTGGGGTCTTTGGCGACCGCGGCTAACGGGTGCCCTTCGTCCAGGATGTGCATGATGATCGGGCGCCGATCGTCGGGTCCTGGCGCGCGGAAACCCGACCGCTTGAGGGCCGACTCCCAATGGGATCCCTCGACGGCGTGGGCGCGGGCGACGGAGGCCCCTGCCTTGCGCAGGTGGCCAAGCCCCGCCTCCAAGGCACCGGCGAAAGCGACCTCGTTGGCCGCCACGATGTCCGCGATGAAGCCCGCCGTCTCCCCGCGCTCGGGCAGCTGCACCACGCACCACCCGCTCATGGCCCCGGACGGCTCGTACACGCCATGGGCCCGGAAGCGCTTCGATGGCGCGTCGATGAAGCGCCAGTTGAGGTCCTCGTGGTCGCGGCGCACGAACCAGGGGTACTTGGCCGCCACCTGGGCGGAGACCTCGTCAGCCTCGGGCTTGAAGCGTGCGATGGGCACCACGTTGATCTTGCCGAAGAACTGCTTGCGCAGGCGCCCACGGGCCATCGTTCCACGCCACGCCGTCCACGGCACCGCCGCGGACGCGGCCCGGCTGACCTTCATGCGTTCGGCCCGGGCGCCGGCGTCGGCCACGAGGACAAACGTCCAGGGGCGCAAATGCCCAACCTCTTCCCACCCAAGATCGCGGGTGAAGATATGGGCCGAGCTGCGGTTCGGCAGGCCGAAAACGGCGGGCCACCCGGCGTCCTTCGCCCGGGCGAGGGTCTCGCGGTCGAGCGCCGAGAACAGTCCCTTGCCCCGGGCCTCGGGCGCCGTCATGACGTCGCCGGTCTGCCCCACCGTGGCGGGTGACTTGCCAGCCTGCAGGATCACCCTGGGGCCGCACGCATAGCTCGCGGTCAGCGCCGGCGCCTCCCCGTCGACCTCCGCCCCGTCGACGACCGTGCAGAGGGCCTCCCCATGGGAGCACTGGTCGTAGCGCCAGGGCAGGACCTCGGCCCCGTCCGAGCGGGAGAAGCATTGGTCGAAGAGCGTGGCCTGGCGCGCACGGTCTTCCTGGGTCGCGGGCCGCGAAGCGGCAGGTTGGGTATCGATGGTCATGGCGCAGGTCCCCCCAGGCGGATCGGTGAAAGGTCTCTCAGGGCGAGGAGCCCTGAGTAGCCTCGGGGGGGCGCCGCATAGTAGCGGGCATCTGTTAGAACCTCCCGCTCCTGATTGATCCTGGCTCCCCCCTTCCCCGCAGAAATCTCCAAATGCCCCAGCTCATCGAGTGCGTCCCGAACTTCTCTGAGGGCCGCGACCAGTCCGTCCTCGACGCGATCGCCGCCGCCATCTCCCATGTGGACGGAGTGACGCTCCTCGACGTGGACCCCGGCAAGGCCACCAACCGCACGGTTTTCACCTTCGTCGGTGAGCCTGGGCCGGTGATCGAGGCCGCCGTGTGCGCGGCCAAGGTCGGCCGGGACCTGATCGACATGAGCCAGCACTCGGGCGAGCACCCCCGCTTCGGCGGCATGGACGTCTGCCCCCTCGTGCCGATCTCCGGGATCACGATGGAGGAGACCGTCGTGCACGCCCACGCCCTCGCCAAGCGCCTTGGGGAAGAGGTCGGGCTCACGATCTACTGCTACGAAAACGCCGCCACCCGCCCCGAGCGCCGGAACCTAGCCGTCGTCCGCGCGGGCGAGTACGAGGGCCTTGCCGAGCGCCTCAAGGACCCCCAGAACAAGCCCGACTTCGGCCCGGCCGAGTTCCAGCCCCGCACCGGCGCCACCGCCGTGAGCGCCCGGGACTTCCTGGTCGCCTACAACGTCAACCTCAACACGACGTCCTCCCGCCGGGCCAACGCCATCGCCTTCGACGTGCGCGAGAAGGGCCGGGTCAAGCGCGAGCCCGATCCCGTCACCGGCAAGGTCGTGCTGGATGAAAACGGAGAGCAGGTCTGGACCCCCGGCCTGCTCAAGGCCTGCAAGGGCATCGGCTGGTTCATCGAGGAGTACGGCGTCGCGCAAATCTCCATGAACCTCACCGACCTTTCGGTGACCCCCGTGCACGTCGCCTTCGACGCCTGCGCCGAGCGCGCCCAGGCCCGTGGCATCCGTGCCACCGGCTCCGAAATCGTCGGCCTCGTGCCCCTCAGCGTCCTGCTCGACGCGGGCCGCCACTACCTCACCAAGCAGGGCCGCTCCCTCGGCGTCTCCGACGCCGAGCTCATCAAGATCGCCGTGCGCACCATGGGCCTCGACGAGCTCAGCCCCTTCGACCCGAAGACCCGCGTGATCGAATACGCGATCCGCGACGCGTCCAAGAAGCGCCTCGTAGACATGAGCCTTGAAGCCCTCGTGCACGAGACAGCCTCCGAGTCCCCCGCCCCCGGCGGCGGGTCCATCGCCGCGGCGGCTGGGGCCTTGGGCGCCGCCCTCGGCACCATGGTCGCGAACCTCTCCAGCCACAAGCGCGGCTGGGACGATCGCTGGGAGGAGTTCTCCCCCGTGGCCGAGCGCGGCAAGGCCGCCCACGACCGCCTGCTCTATCTCGTGGACGAAGACACCGAAGCCTTCAACCGCATCATGGCCGCCTGGCGCTCCGACGAGTCCGTCCGCGCCGAGCGCATCCAAGACGCGACGCGGTATGCCATCGAGATCCCCCTGCAAGTCATGGAGACCGCCCTCGAAGCCCTCTCCGTTTGCGAAGAGATGGTCAAGTCCGGCATGGAAGCCTCCCTATCCGACGCCGCCGTCGGCGCCCTCTGCATCCGCACCGCCGTGCTCGGCGCGGGCCTCAACGTACTCATCAACTCGAAGGACCTGAAGAACGAGTCCCAGCGCGCGGCGTTCCTCGCCAAGGCCAGCGAAATGGAAGCCGCCGTCACGGGCCGCGAAGCCGCCCTCATCGAGTCCGTCCGCGCGCGCATGTAGGACCCGCTCCAGGGGCCTGCTGACCTCGCGCTTCACCGGCCGCCGGACGCCCGGCGACACTCCGGCGTATCGCTTTTCGCGGGCCAAGACCTGGGAGAGTTTGTTCATCAGCTTCAGCGTCTCCACGTGGGGGTTCTTCGCAGGACCCCCACATGGTTTGGGCCTCTCATCTTGCTAGCTACCATCCAGCCATGCCCACCGTGCAACGTACGTCTTCACGCTTTGGCCGCGCGCCGTTCACCTGCTTCGCGATGACCCTTCTGGCTCTGCTGGGTTGCGGCTCCAACGCGAGCGACGGCGACTCCTGGGAGAGTTCGCTTCGTTGCCTCGGCGTGCTCCCGACCGGCAGCGGCGAGTTCCAATCCGGGGACGTGACGCGCTCCGTCCGCTTCGTCGGAGAGTCGCTCTTCACGCTTTCTAGCTGCGTCCAAGAGTGGGACCCCCTCACCGGTGAAGAGCTCCTCCCCGAAGGCGTCGAGCTCAAGCATAGTCGTACCAGCGGCGGCGATATCCTCCAGGTCTCCAAGCAGCACGGCTTCCTGGGAATGAACCAAGGGGGCCGTTTCTATGCGGGTGTTGCGCCAGCGGGTGAGGCCTTTCAATCCAAGGGCAAGGCCTACCACAAGATGGCATTCGTGGACGGCATGGACGCATTCGCCGCCTACAACAAGGAAGCCGTCTTCCTCTACGGCCGCGCGACTCACGAGCTTCGATCGGAGCAGCCGATCGCCCAGGGCATCCAATGCGTCGTGGGAGGTACGGACTCCTACGCGACGGCACTCCTCGACCATAGCATCGTCCTGTGGCCTTGCTCGGAGGGCCGTTCCGACATGGTGCTCAAGGGTCACGGGGCGCCGGCCGTGCAGATGGCGTACTCCAGCGACGAATCCGCGCTTGCGTCCGTCGACACGAAGGGAGTCCTGATCCTATGGAGCCTCGAAACGGGCGATGAGCGCCTGCGCCTATCCCTGCCCATGAGCTCCGCGGTTCCGGCCGCAGCGCTCGTCTTCACCCCGGATGGCACCATGCTCATCGGCAACGGCAAAGGGAACATCGTGACCTTCTGGTCCACCGAAACCGGAGAGGTGCTTCACGAACTCAGCGTCCCAGGGGGAGGCGTCCTCGATCTCGACGTGAACCCCACCGGCGATCTCCTGGCGGTGGGCACAGCATTCAAGGGGCGCTTTGACCCCAACGCGGCGCGCAAGATCGCGTCCAGCTACCAGGACCAGCACGAACTTACGTCGGGCCCCGCGTTCGTGTACGACCTCACCTCGCTCTAGATTCGGGGGCTTTCCAGCCACGCCGCCAGAGTCCCCAGGAGTGCTGCTGCTGTATTCGGAGTGTCTCAACGGTTCGCCAGGCCGCTGTCACTGGGGCGAGCCGTGTGGGCCTAGCCCTTCGGGGGCCGGGCCTCGGAGGCGAGTCTTCGGCCGCCGCGGACCCCCGAGCTTGCGCGCGGCGGGTCGATCGCTCAGGCTGCGTGCATGACCGACCTCTCCTTCTTCGGCGCTGCCGGAACCGTCACGGGCTCGTGCACACTCATCGAGGCCGCCCATGGCAATATCCTCGTCGACTGCGGCATGTTCCAGGGGAACAAGACCGTGCGCGCCCTCAACGACGGCGACTTCCCATTCGACCCGGCGAGCGTCGACGTGTTGCTGTTGACCCACGCGCACATCGACCACTGCGGCCTGATGCCGAAGCTGGTCAAGCACGGCTTCCGCGGCACGATTCACTGCACGGAGCCGACGAAGGACCTCCTGCCCCTGATGCTGCTCGATTCGGCGCATATTCAGGAGTCGAACACGGAGCGGCGCAATCGCAAGCTGCAGCGCCACGGCAAGCCACTGCTGACGCCGCTCTACACCAAGGAGGACGCGAGCCAAACCCTCGAAATGCTCGCGGGGCACGGGTACGAGGCATGGGTCGAGGTCCTGCCGGGCGTGCAGGCTCGATTCTGGAATGCCGGGCACATGCTCGGCTCCTCTTCGATCGAGGTGAAGTTCGAAGAGCCGTCCTCGGGCAACCTCATGCGGCTCCTCTTCTCCGGCGATATCGGCCCGGACGAGAAGGTCTTCCACCCGGAGCCCGATAGCGAGAAGGGCTTCGACTACATCGTCTGCGAGAGCACCTACGGCGGACGTGAGCGGGACGACTACACCCTCAAGGAGCGGCGCGCTGCGCTCAAGCGCGAGCTGACGGAAGGCATCGAGCGCGGCGGCAACGTCATCATTCCGGCGTTTGCGGTCGAGCGGAGCCAAGAGCTGCTCCACGACATCGGCGTCTTGCTTGCGACGGGGCAGATCCCCAAGACGTCGGTCTACCTCGACAGCCCCCTGGCGACGCGCGTCACGAAGGTCTTCAAGAAGTACGCAGAGACCCTCGAAGACACGGAGATCTCGGCGGACAAGCTCTTTGCCGACGGCCAGATGACGCTCATCGAGAACGTTCAGGACAGCAAGCGCCTCAACGAACGGGAGCGCGGCGCCGTGATCATCTCGGCGAGCGGAATGGCGGACGCGGGTCGGATCCAGCACCACCTGAAGCACAATATCTGGCGCAAGGACGCGACCGTCCTCTTCGTCGGATACCAAGCGCCCGGCACCACCGGTGCCCACATCACGTCGGGCGCGCCCGACGTGATGATCCACGGCCGGCGCTTCAAGGTCGCCGCCACGATTCGGCGCCTCGGCAACTACTCTGCCCACGCGGACCAGGGCGAACTCCTCGACTGGATCATGGAGCGCGGCCCCGTCGCGGGCGGGATCTTCCTCAATCACGGCGACGACGACGCGCGCGAAGAACTGCGCCGTCAACTCGGCGAGCGCGGCCTCGACGTCAACAAGGTGTTCTTGCCGGAGATGGACGAGCTCATCGACATCACGGCTGACAAACCACAGTCCAAGGGCCGCACGGTCCAGCGCATCGCGCCGACAGAGCTGCTCACCGACTGGTACAACGAGTACGCGTCGTTGATGCTGAAGCTCGGCAATCGGCTCGAAGACGAATCGGACGCGTCGAAGCGCAAAGCCCTCCTGGCCCAAGTCCGCAAAGCGATGGACTAGGAAGCGACAACGACGACTCTGGCCGCAGGGCGGCGCCCCGAGAGGGGCGCCCCTGAACGCGAAGCATGCTCCGAGTGGGAGCTCTACCATCCCCAAGGCGTGGCACGCGAACGCCCCATCCGGCGCTCGTGCCCGCCCGGCATCACAATCCGGTTGGTATCGCGGCGCTCGACGCCGTCACGGGGATGATCCAAGACATGGATCCACGGGCGAGTCCCACGAATACGCAGGTAGCACGCCGCCCCTACGCACTCTGCGTACTGCCTGGGCTACGTGGCGCCGTTTAGTGTGCGATCTGGCACAGCACCTCTCCGCGCCCGGCCTTCATCATGATTCGAATACAAGGAAGTCTCCTCGCTCTCTTCTCACTGGCTACCGCGGGATTCGCGCAGGAGCCCATTCGCATCCTGACCCTCGACTCGACGCGCGACACGCATTGTGGGTGCATCGAACAAGAGCTCAACATCGCGACGGGGAGCGGCTATAGCCGCGTGCGGGAGGTTCTGTTCGACCAATCAAACTTCGGCATGGGCGGGATCATCGGTAGGCCCATCGAGTTCCTCCCCCAAGTCCCCGAGTTCACGCCGACGGCTTTGGCGAAGGCGGACATCGTATTGACCAATGGGCACACCCCGCATCTCTCGATGTGCGAGTCATTGACTCTGGCTGAATTTGTTCGCCAGGGGGGCGGCGTCTTTGCCTTCTGGAACAACGCGGCAGAGTCCCCAGGCGTCGCATTCGACGGCACTATGAACCCCAATGGCACCGCGGGTACCGCGACGATTGACGATCCAAGTTCTCCGCTCATCGCCGGGCCGTTTGGGACCGTCGTTGGGCCCATCGGATTCCAGTTCCACAGGGTTTTCGCGGACCTCGGTCCCATCGGACACTCCGTCTTGTCCACATTTGGCCCGCTCTGCGCCGTCTTCGGTCTCGGTGCCGGACGAGCCGTAATCATCGGAGACGAAGAGTGGTGTAACAACGCCCCCGGCTGTTCCTTGTGCGGGCACGGCTTTCTCCCAGACTCCACGAGGGAGAGGCTATTTATGAACTGCGTGGCGGCGGTCCTGCCCGACGCGTCCTTTCAGTATGTCCCGACCGTCGTCTGCTCACCCTCGATTGGAACGCAGTATTGTCTGCCAGCGCCCACGAACAGTACCGGCCTCGCGGGGCTCCTACGCGCGGAGGGTACGACGCTGGCATCGGCCAATAACGTCACGCTCATCGCAGAGCAGCTCCCGGCGAACGTGTTCGCAATGTTCCTCGCTTCGGAGTACGAGGACTACCTGTCCCCCGTTCACAACAGCCAGGGTGCCTTGTGCCTCGGTGGCTTTGTGGGCCGCTTCACCGGGCCAGAGGAGATTCAATCCTCCGGGCCACAGGGCACCATTTCCCTGCAGATCGACCTGATATCGGTCCCAACGTCGCTCGGGTTTGAGATCGCCGAGGCCGGGGAGACCTGGTACTTCCAAGCCTGGCACCGCGACTCCAACCCCAACGTCACCTCCAACTTCACGAGCGCCGTATCGATCACGTTTGAGTGATCCATATACCGAGATGCCGTCCCAGGCTTTCCTCCTTCCCCTCGTCCGATTCCTCTTTGTACGGTCTTGCACATCTGGACGACCGGCCGCTACCCACTGCGACCCGACCGCAGGAGTCAGGGCCGTGAGTCCGAAGCGGCCCACGATCAGGCCATGGATCAGATTCATATGAACTCGAGACTAGCCTTGTTGTTCCTAGGCGCCTTTGCCGTCTTCACCTGCGCTTCCTGCGCGACGTCACCACGTGAGGTACTGGATCTGGACGTCCGCGATTACGTCCTCGTGAGCGAATCAGGCACAGGCTGGAAAGGGATCGGTGGGGATGAGACCTCGGTGCGGATTCTCGCTCCACCGGACGCCTCGGCCGAGGATTGGACCGTGACCCTTCATATTACCGAGCTTCCGATTGCGATCACCCTGGGCAGCAACGTGAGGTGGAATGCAGAGAGTCTGCTGGAGGCACAAAAGGGCACGCTCGAAGCGGAGGGCTGCGACGACCCATGGTCCGTGATCCAGTCAGACACGAACAGCATCCTCTACGAGCGAACGCAGGTGGCCTGCCCCGGATACCTCCACAGTCAAGAAATCGGCAGGTTCATCGTTGGCAAGTGGTCGATGTGGTGGATCTCGTACCGGATGAGGAACATGGCACTCACCGCCGCCGAGCGGGCAGAGCTGATCCAAGGGCTCGGGCAGGCGAAGATCAACCTTACGGAGCCGTAGCCACTTCAGCCCCCCCACACACGATTGGCGCGCGGTCGAAAGAGCGTTGAATCGCCGCGGAAGCCGAAAAAGGAAACTGAATCGGTGAGTCGATCCGGCCGCCTGATTCACTAGTGGGGCGAGATGGTGAGCGGTGATCAAATGGAACGGGATGTACGGGCCCTGCGGGCGATCGCACGGTCCTTGCTGAACGACGCGCACTCGGCGGACGATGCGGTGCAGGACGCCTGGGTGGCGGCACTGTCGGTGGCTGGGGAAGCGCCGCCGCTGGCGTGGCTGAAGACGGTCGTGCGGCGGGCTCTGTCTCTTATACACA
>CAJXRJ010000101.1 GCA_913058555.1 uncultured bacterium | reverse complement strand
GCATATCGTCGGCAGCGTCAGATGTGTATAAGAGACAGGAATGGGGGAGACTGGGGTTTGAGGTCGCATCAGCGCAAGGACCGAGATGGCTTGAGGCCAGTGGATCGGCTGCACGGAAGAAGACGTTTTTGGTGAGGCCGTTGCCGTTCAGGCGAAGTGCGCTGCAGAGGAACGAGGAGTGCGCCTTTCTTGCGCTATCGATCCCGAATCTGGATCACAGGGCGGTGGCGACATGGCTCCAGCCGTCCAAGGCCGGTCAAAGGCGAGTTTCGGTCCAGGCACGGGATTCGGCACCCGCACAGTGGATACCTCCCTTGGCTGTCACCGACTTGTGAATATGGCCTGCGATCCGGATTGCGGCCCCTACCGCCCGCCCAACGGACCTACCGTAAGTTGGCGTCCACCCGGGCCCATTTCCCTGGGATGCAGTCGTGGTCATGGGACTCGCCACACGTCCTTCGAATCACCCCGCAGTTGCCTTACGCACCCGAATGCCGCTGGTGCCGTGCGAACTCCGTCAGCCTGGCCAAACTTAGACTCGCATGAAGACCCTCTCGATCCTCCTCGCAGTCACCTTCTGCCCTGCTGTTCACGGGCAAATCGGCGATCCAATCGTCTTCAATGATTCCATTGCCTCGACGCACATGACCGTCGCCACCGATGTCGATCTTGATGGAGACGCGGACGCAGTGGTTGTCGACCTTGGGCTTCGCCGATTGCGTTGGTTTCAGTCCCAAGGGGCGGGCGCATTCTCCGGCCCGCAGAGTATCGCCCTCGAATCGACCACCGTCCGCTCCCTGCGCGCGGTGGACCTGGATCAGGACGGCGACGAGGATCTGATCGCGACCCGCGATGGAGTTCCGGGCTGGTACCAGAATCTGGGCGGTTCCTTTGCGGCGTTCGTGGAGCTTCAAGCACAGCATCCCGCAGCGGATTCGATCCAGGCAGCTGACATGGACGGGGACTCGATCCTGGATCTCGTGATCTACAAGCCCAGCTCGACGTCAGGCATCTTCTGGTATGAAGGGCTCGGTGGCACAACCTTCGCGGCGCCCGTGTCTCTGCTTCCCGCTCAGACCGTGGTCACGACTGCTCAGCCCCACGACCTCGACTCCGACGGCGACGTCGATCTCGTCTACACCACCGCAGCGTTGAATGCGTTCGTTTGTGTTCGCAACGACGGCGCCTGGCCAGCGAGCGAACGAGTAGTTGTTGCAGGGGGGCTCTTTGACTTTGCTCGACAGTTCAGAGTTGGTGACATCGACGGGAACGGAAGTCTCGACATCGTGTACTCCACGAATTTCGACGAACGCGTTCTCCTGAACCAAGGAGGACTTAGCTTCTCAACCTCATCGAGGTTGCCCGATGTCAACGCCCCGCAATCCCAGATCCTGATCGATACCGATCTTGACGGTGACCTGGATCTGTTCAGCGTTGGCGACGGCGCGAATCGGTCCTACTGGCGAGAGAATGTCAATGGCGTATTCGCGAACCGCATTGCGCTTCCTTCCGGCGTGTACTTCCTGGTAAGCGCAGCCATCGGGGATTACGACGGGGACGGATGGCCGGACCTGCTCGCGACCACTTCTTTCGGCGAGGGAGGGTGGCTGCGTAATCGAGGGACCCTAGGAGCCGGATTCCTCGACGACATCTCACCGTTCACTTTCCCGGTGCAGTCGCTGACGGCGTCGGTGTCTTGCGACATCGACTCTGACGGCGATCAAGACTTAGTCGTCCAGGAACGTGAGAACCAATCCACTACCGTCGTCCGCATCCTCACGTTGTTCAGAAACGATGGCGCCGGCGGGATGGTTCGTGAAGTCCTCATGCGGGATGCCCGTCTCGTCGAGGTACCTCCGTACGCAGCGGATTTGGATGATGATGGCGCCCTCGACCTCATCTTGCTCGGCACGAGCAAAGAGGTTCTCGTTGCGTTCGGAATCGGCGGGGGAGCCTTCGAACCCCTCGTCGAGTTCGATTGGTCGGCTACGATTTTGGCGAACAAACTCGTCGACCCCAGTGATATCGACGGCGACGGTGTCATCGACTTGGTGATCCAGGGACGGGCCTTCGGAGGCGCGCCCTATACGGTGGCGTGGTGCCGTGGCGACGGCGCGCGTGGGTTCGCTGCTCCTGTCGTGATCATGGAGAGCAATGTCATCATTCGGGGTACCACCCTGGCCGACCTCGACCGCGATGGAGCGCCGGATCTGATCACCGAGAAGAACGGCCTTCAGGACATCGTCGTGCAATTCGGCATACCGGGTGGCGGATTCGCTGCGCCTACGCCGCTTCCCGGGTCCGGGGCCACGATGGCATTCGCCGTCGGCGACATCGACGGCGATCTGGATCTGGACATCGTCCAGACATCCTTCGCCGTGGGGCAGGGCCTACTTATCCACAAGCTCGACGGAGGCAGCTTTCTGCCGCCCATGGCTCTGCCAGGCCCCGATACCACCAACCTTCCTTTGATCATGGACGTGGATGGAGATGGGGACGTCGACATCGTTGCCACCGTCTTCACGTGGGTTACCGGCTCTGCGACGCTCTACGATCTCTACTTCTACGAGCAAGTTGCAGGTCAGTCGTTTGCGCCCGCCGTGCTTCTCGCGGCCGACACTCCCGACTTGACGCAGATCTTCTCCGCGGATCAAGACCGCGACGGTGATGAAGATCTCGTATGGACCTCCCGCGTGTACGGGCAGGCCGGCTGGTTCAAGGGAGACGCACTCGGAGCGATCGGTGTGCCCTATTGTTCGAATGCCATTCCGAACTCCACGGGCGCCCCCGGTCAATTGCGTGCCGGGGGAAGCGACTCACCAGCGGTGAATGCCCTGACGTTAGCTGCCTTCGACCTGCCCGCAGGCAAGTTCGGCTTCTTCGTTGGCAGCCAAGATCAGGGCTCCGTCTTGCCGGTGCCGAACTCCATCGGGCGACTGTGCCTTGGGGGATCGATCGCACGCTTTACGGGGACGGGCCAGGTCGCCAGCAGCGGCCTTTCCGGCCAGTTCTTCGTGGACATCGACCTGACGAGTATCCCAAGCCCAACGGGTGTTGTCGCGGCTGTGCCGGGCGAGACCTGGAATTTTCAGGCTTGGCACCGAGACACGGTCGCAGGCACCGCGACGTCCAATTTCACAACGGCCGTATCGATCCTCATGCGGTAGGCGCCGAGTGTCCCTTGGCTACGAACCTGCAGAGAAGACGCGGGGCGGCCTCGTCGCGCGCCAGGGCAGGAGATTCGCGCTCCATTTGAGGGCCATCTCGAGCACTTTCTGTGAGTGCGGCGCCGTGCTCCCCTTCAGGTCGTCGCTTTCGCTCCGCTCTGTGGCGTTGTCGCGATCGTCGTTGAGCGGGGGCAGCGAGCCTGGGTTCTCGTCGATGGCGGGCGTGCCGCTGCAGCGGATGGGGGCAATCCACGACCCGCGTTGGATGGCGAGAGTGTTGTTGACCACTGCGTTGAACTGAAGCTCGCTCGTGTTCCCGCTGCAGCCCGAAGAGTCGGCACTGCCCGCAACGAGATCTCCCGAGCAGGGCCCTGTCTCCCGATCGACTAAGAGCACCGAATCGAAGTTGGCGTTGTCGCATGTGCTGACCGTCACCGGGCCCGTGCCTGTCGGCTGCCAGATAACCCAGGCCTCGTTTTTCGCGCTCGGACAGGTTTGGCTCTGCCACGAACCTGTCGTCGCAGGCTGCAAGGTCTGCGCTGATGTTCGTATCGGACTCGATGGTGATGCTTCCGGGGAAGACGACGGCCTCGCTACACAGTTCGGTCACGGTCGGGTCTGACGCGGTGGCCAGCCGGGATCTCGACCTGGAGGTGAATCCCTTGCCGCGAGACGTCACAGGGATCGTCCTCGCGAGCCGCAGTGCGGGCTTGGTGTCCCTGTTCAGTGGGGGCGAAGGGGACCCCTGTCTCGGTAGTAGGGTCTCACGATTCGTGCGGCCGGGGGAGATCCGCAATACCGGGTTCTTGAACGAAGTACGGAGCCAAAGTACGGAGCCAAAGTACGGAGCCAAAAGTACGGAGCCAGGATCAACTTTTCGCTTTCGACCGGGCTAGCGCGATGAGGGTGACAACCCGGGGGATCGCGACTTGGCGGCTAGCCTCAAAAGCGAAAAACGATCCTGGCTCGGTACTTTGAGGGCTTCCGCAGTGTTGGCAGTGGGAGTCGTTATCGCCGGTGCGGCCCGCGACCGCATTTCTGCGGGGATTCCTTGAGCCAGGTGGGAATGGCGAACGCCACTGGCTTTGACGTGAGTGGTCGATGCCTACTTTCGCGGCAGAAGGGGTTGTTGCCGACCCTTCCTTCGGGGTCAGCCCGCTGAATACCTCTGGTTCCGGCCATCAGGTCTGTTAGCCCACGATCGTCAGCCTGAGTGCCTCTCCAAATCTGATCGAATGCGGGCAAGGGGGTCATTTGACCCACCGCGCCCGCACCGACAACGCCGCGACCCCTGAGCCCCCATTGAGGGATGTGATGACGAACTTCTATCTAAAGAAACTACTGGCGATGAAAGACCATGTGGTCCCCGTCAACTTATTGACGAGGTCATTGTCAGACGTCCAGGGGAGAATGCAGGGGTACTTTCGATCACCCCAGGGGTTCGAGAAGTCTCCGATCGGCGGTCAAGTCCCGTCGAGGGGGGAGATCGATGAGTGGGCAAAGGTCGTGACCCTGGGTCTGGTTTATCTGGAGAATCAAGGCCTCACTGAGCCGTTGCAGCCTCGGACGCTTTTGGTCTTCGAGGATGGGTCTTGGAGCAAGCTCCATAAAGTCATCTATACAGGGCACCAGATGCCGAAGCGCTGGGTGCAGAAGCGCGGCTTTGCCGCACGACACAACGCCTTCATCCTGGCGTCGATGTCGAAATCTCGGTCCAAGTACCCCGGCGACGACGGCTTCTATTTTCACCCACCCAACGTCAGCGGAAAACTGGCCCTCACTGCCAAAGACGTACTGTCCAAGGCCATCACGTTCACGCACCGCAAATCCGACGCGGCGTTGTTGAGCAAGGTACAGGGAAACTTGCAGCGGCAGTTCGACAACTGATTCGCTCCCAAGGCCACGGTGACTGCGGCGATCCCGGCGCACACCGCTGACTCGACCGCCTACAGTGGCGCTACGTGAGGCGCTTCAGGGCGTCATTGAAACTGGGTCGGTGAGCTTGCCAGTGGCGTCCGCCTAGCTCAGGGATTTCGAATCTCCACCACCAGATTGAATCGGCCTGCGTTGCCGCTCAGGCAAAGGGACCCTTGCGACCCCACGAACGGTTGCGGGGTCCCCACAGTCCGCGAGGCGAGGAACCTCACCATGGGGCCGAGCGGCATGGCCTCCATGATCAGCGTCACGTCAAGGTTCGCCAGATCTAGGCTGCCGTCAGCCGCCATGCGGGCCGGAGTACCGGCGGAGGTTGGATTTGCCGGGCCGCACGCTTATGTGCAAATTGGCCGTGAGTTCCCGTTGGGTGCCCGACGAGAGGGCGGTTGGTTCGGAAGGCACTCAGTGGGCAAACTGGTGCGGATTGGAGGGGAACCGCCGAGTCAGAAAGGGCGGGCAGCGATGGGCATAGGCGCTAGCTGAGGATCTGCGGAAACGGCTACGGAATCGAACCGCCAAATCAATGGAACTCGATCGCAAGCGCGTCGGTGAAGTTGCTCGTGGCGCCGCCTTGGGAATCGACGTCACGAACCCACCCTTGGAAATACCAAGTCTCCCCCTGAATGGCTGCACTGACGCCCGTGCCATTCACGAGCCTCGTGGGGTTCACCGTAATCTGGAAAGACCCTGTCGCGCCCGATGAGACGACTTGGCCAGGCCCTATGTAGCGGCCGATCGAGCCTCCGAGGCAGAGACGGCCCTGGGAGTTGGGCACGCTCGTGGGAAGCTGGGCGGTACGCGACCCCAAGAAGAAGCCGAAGCGGTTCAGCGGCAGCTTGGTCGCCCGCAAAGTGAATGAGGGGCCCGAGGCCACGGCGGACCCTGAAGCACTCAAGTGGGCAGCGAGACCACGTGAGTTCTCGACGGCGGGGCCGCATGATGTCTCGCCGGTGGAGGGAATCGTGTCGTTGATGAGCAGCCCGATTCGAGGAGGATAGTAGCTACGGTAGAACAACTCGAGGTCGCCGTCGGCGTCGGCATCCGCGAGCTGGAATTCACCGTTGCCCCGTTCGAATGCCGACGCTCTCACAGGCGCCGCGAACGCGGGCTGCCCGATGCCCTTGTAGAAACTCGGGAAGATGGAATAGGAGTCTTGGCTGATTAGCATGTCGGCGACTCCGTCGGAATCGAAGTCCTCGATCAACTGAACCCTGGGAGTCATGGTCGTCGAAGGCGCTAGTAGGCTCGCGGCCGCATCGAAGACTCCAGGGGACGACTGACGGAACCAGACGGGTCGACCGATGCGGCGAGCATGTAGATCGAGCCATCCATCTCCATCCATGTCTCGGGCACCCAGATCTGTGGGATGGCCGAATTGGTCCAGCGGAAGCCAGGGTCCAAACTGAGCCGGGCCGATCCCCTTCGCCCAAAGTGCTTGCGCACCCGACGTTATCGCGATGTCGATGAAGCCATCCTGGTCAAAGTCGGCTCCTACGAGACTGTCTGCCCAACTAGGAGTGTCCCCCAAGGCGGTCGCAGGCACAAAGTTGCCAGCGCCGTCATTGAGGTTGAGCCGCAGTGGAGCCGGCGCACCACCCGTGGCAGAACCCAGAAGATCGAGGTCTCCATCACCGTCCACGTCCACGGGGTAGGCCCGAACGTAGGCGGGTCCGGGATTCACCTGGCGAGGAGCCGCGAACTGGCCACTTCCGAGGTTGTCGTGAATCTCGATCAAGCTCTGACTGGAGAACCCTGATGAAAGCGTCACGATGTCGGGCCTATCGTCGCCGTTGAGGTCCGCACAGAAGGCCCCGTAGAAGGTGGTCAGTGGTGGAAACTCGAATAGAGGCTTCGGTGCACCGAAGGTCAGGTCGCCGAAGCCTGGGAACCACTCGAACCGATTGTTATTGGACCCCAGAACGTCCGTGACGCCGTCGCCGTCGATATCGATGGCGCCGATGAGGTTCGGGTTTCCGTAGGGGACTGCGACGTTCGCAGGATGCAAGAACCGGCTGGGCTGCCCGGGGGTGGCGTTCACACACACTTGCACAATCTGAATTCCGCCGCCGAGCGCGTCGGGGTGTCCGTCTCCGGTGACGTCGTGGAATGAGTGAAGCACCCAAAGCCCGGGGAAGACGGCCTGCGTGTGGAGGAACGCCCCGTTGGCATTCTCAAGCAGGCTGCCTTGGGCGGGCTGCCCAGGTTGTCGGCTCGATAAGTAGAGGTCGAGGTCGCCGTCACCGTCGACGTCCACCGTCCGGGCATCTTGAACGTTGGATAGGACTGGGGTGCCCACGGTCACGCCAGCGGCGAAATGGAAGGACCCCGTGCCGTAGTGAATTCGAACGCTGGCGCCATCCGCATCGATGACATCCACCAGGCCATCGCCATCGATGTCCCCGATGGAATAGTGCCGGGAGGGAGGCGGGCTAGGTATGGGTCGGAACAGGAGCCCGAACGAGCCTCCTCCAATGCCCTGAAGGAAATGTGGGTCCTGGGCCTGGGGGAGCTGGTAGTAGACATCAAGGAATCCATCGCCATCGAGGTCCGCTGGCGCGCTCGTGCTGACTTCCTCAGCGACGATGATGTTGAGCGTTGAGCTGAGTCCTGTGGGTAGCCGTTCGTACCACCCGAGGTGCGCCGATGCACCCGAAGTCGCAAGGACAAGGTCATCGGCTCCGTCGCCGTTGACGTCGGCCGCTTCCATCGTGAGCACGGGGCCCACGCCGTTCAGAAGCGATTCTGCGTCGAGGTGTTGGCTTGAAGTCGAGCTGATCGCTGCCCAGACGTTCGTCCCAAGGGTCGATTCCACGGAGAGCAGCAGATCGGGAAGGCCATCGCCATTCCAATCGGTGGTCTCGACGTGCTGGACGATGCCGACGTCTTCGGCCGCTCGATACGAGCGCTCGAACTGTCCACCTCCCTTGCTGAGCAGGACTTTTACGCCGGGGCCGTAGCCCGGAGCGACGATCAGGTCACCGAGGCCGTCTCCGTTCATATCCGCCACGGTGAGATCGGCCCAACCGGAAAGGGTGTCGGTCACCTCTGCGGCCTCGGAGAATGGTGACTGCCCACTCGTGGAAGAACATAGAGCGGCAACCAAAAGGGGCGCCAGCGAGCGAGATGAGCGAACCATGATGTCTTCTCTGTTTGCGAGGTCGGGAGGGGAGTCCGCACTGTAGCGTTGATTTGAAGACTCGGAGGATTCAAGCCCACGTGGTAAGCGGATGACCTGGGCGGGGTGTGGAATGAGGCGCGACAACACGGCCATCGCCTGGCGCTGCGGCGAACTGCACATTCTGTCGAAGTGCTGGGCGCGGAGGCCAACAGAGGGACTCCCGCCTGGCTATCGAGTCCGCATTGGTCTTGGGCCTGCTGTTCCGAATGCCGCCGGGCAAGCGAGAGGCACGGTCAATCTTGCGTTCTGACGCTGCGGGGGGCGGTTCGGCGGGCGACTGAGAGGACGGGACCCCGCCGCACAACAGGCAGAAGCGGCGCTTGCCCGCAAGGCCCTCAGTCGAACGATGGGGCTCGGCCGGTCTCTCTCGCGAGCTCTGCAGCGGTCCTGAATCTCCATTCGGTAGGGGGAGGGCTTCCCTTCACAAGCCATGCACTAACGCCGCTTCGCGCTACTATTGGAGGCAGCCGGCCAGCTCCTTGTCCGGTGGAGAAGGCCTCATCGAACATCATGCGCCCCATTTGCCGCTCCTCGCTCCGCTCACTGCTCCGTTCGGTCGCTGTGGCGCTCTTCCTCAGTTGGAGCCCAAGGGCTGACGCGCAGTGCTTGGAGTGGTCGCGGGCGTTCGCCCCCAGCGGCCTCGGTGGGTCGGTTGAGGCCTTGCACTTGGACACGAGTGGGCCCACGCCGAAGCTCTATGTGGGTGGGTACTTCTCGAACGTCGGCGACGTGGTCGCGGAAGGGATCGCCGTGTTCGACGGAACCACCTGGAGCCCGCTCGGCCCGGGCCCACAGCATTCGGTGACCCACCTTGCGACACTTGATGATGGGTCCGGACCGGTGGTCTTCGCCTCGGGCAACGGCACGCTGACCCGCTGGGACGGCACCGCGTGGCAGGACCTTGGCGTTCAAGATGGGGTCATCTATGGGCTTCAGGTGTTCGACGACGGCGCGGGTCCGGCCCTCTTTATGGGTGGGTACGATCTACGGGTGGCAGGCGTCGGGCGCGGGACGCTCTTTCGTTACGACGGAGCGTGGAGCAACGTCGAGGGATCCCTCGGCGACCCCGGGGCCCGCAGCGTCGGGGCATTTGCGGTCCATGACGACGGGAGCGGCGAACGCCTCTACATCGGCGGCCGCTTCGACGACCTCGGTGGATCAGGGGCGCGTCTCCTGGCGACCTGGGACGGCACGACACTCGCGCCCGCGGGGCCGCCAGGGGGACTCCCCCCCGGTTCAGCGGGGAACCTGTCGGTTCTCTCCCTGGCTTCAGCGCGCCGCGGCGGAAGCAACGTACTCCACGTCGGGATGAGCTCACCGGTCCAAACCGCGAACGGTCCGTCCACCTGGCTCTTCGAAGGTGCGGGAAGCTGGGTGGGGCTCCCGGTCACGGAATCCGTCTGGGGGTTCACCGTCCAGACCGCTACAGGCCCCGCCGATCCGGTTTGGGCCTTGGTCGACGACACGCTCATCGAGCTGGACGGCACGCTCCAGCCACCCGTTGTGCTGCCCGGCGCGCTTCCCTGGTCGACGTCTCTTCAATGGTTTCCCGGGGCGAGCGGTGACCTGATCTGGGCGGGGGGGCGCCACGGCGTTGTGGACGATTCCTCGCTCGCGGCGTGGAATGGAACCGCATGGGAGCTCCCGGGCCGGGGCGGAGGCGCCCCCTTCAGCATCCTGGCCATGGGGCTGCACAACTTCGGCAACGGGCCGGAGATGGCGCTGGTCGCGGCCAACTTCGGATCTCGCTACTTCTATCGCTACGATGGGAGCGCGTTCATCCGCCAACCGGATCCGCCAGGCCCCGACCAGATCAGGGGCGACGGCGTCGTTTCCCATCGAGGCGACCTTTACATCACATCGTCGGGGGTCGGGTTTAGCTCCGGTGCCCCAGTGGTGCGCTTCGACGGCACCACTTGGGAGTACCTGGGGTCCGGTCTCTCTTATGACGAGACGGTCCATGCTCTGACCTCGATCGATCTTGGCAGTGGCCCAGAGCTCTACCTCGGCGGCAACTTTGCCGGCTTCAACCAGGCCGGAACCAACGGCATCGCGCGCTTGGATGGAACGTCCTTCGCGAGCGTTGGGGGCGGATTGACGAACGCCTCGTTCTTCGACGCGATTTACACCATCGAGGGCTGGGATGACGGGCAGGGGGCCGACCTCTACGCAGGGGGCAACTTCTCGAATATCGGTGGTACTGCCGCGCTCAACGTCGCGCGCTGGGACGGAAGCCAATGGCACGCCCTACCGGGGTCACTGGAGAACTCTTCCACCTCGAGCTCGGCTCCCGTCGTCCGGGAGCTGACCTCGGCCGAGGTCGGCGGCGAGCGCCGCCTTTTTGCGTCTGGCTACTTCGATCGAGTGAACGGACTCCCCTCACCCGGGCTCGCCTCGTTCGATGGAACCGAATGGGCCCCCGTCACCGGAGGTGCGGCTGATCCGATCCGACTCGTAGGCACGACCTTCAACATGGTTGCCCATGATCCCGATGGGGCCGGCGAGAGGATCTTTGTGTACGGCGAGTTCGAAACCCCTTCCGGCGCGAGCTTCGACCTGGGCATGTGGGACGGGACGTCTTGGACGCTGGCCCCCGGCGCTATGCAGAACCAGGCGACCTTCTTCAACCCGAGCGAGGGCCTATCCGCCGACCTTGGAAGGGGCCGCGCGCTTTACATCGCCGGGAGCTTTAGCGTGCTAGCCGGGGTCACTGCCGGCAACTTCGCGCGCCTTGACGAGGTCTGCAGCGCGCAGGTCGGAATGCCCTACTGCACATCGTTCGCCGGGGCCTCCGGGCTCCCCGCCCTGTGCCGCGCCTCCGGCAGCTCAAGCCTGTCCGCCAACGCGCTTCAGCTCCACCTATCGGATGCGCCCCCTGCCTCCTTTGCCCTCTTTGCCCTCGGCACCGAGAAGCAGCTCGGCACCGTCGGCTCGGGTGCCCTCTGCATCGGCGGCACCCTCGAACGAATCCTTCCGCCTGGCCTCACCGACTCCACCGGCTCCCTCACGCTGCCCCTCGATTTCGGCGCGCCCTACGCCGCCGCGGCTTCCGCCGGCAGCTCCCTCCACGCACAAGCCTTCTTCCGCGACACAGGCCCCCTGGGCTCCATACTCGGCACCAGCGATGCCCTAGAGATCGCGCTCGTTCCCTGACGGCGAACTACGCCCCAACGCCTCAACCTGGGCAGGTGTAGGGGGGGGCAGAACGGGGCCCAAGGCTGATTCGGGCGGGCGGCTCTGGCGCTGTGGCGCATCTGGGCTACCGTGGGAGTGCCTGTGTTGTCACGTTCTCCGCCGCGCCGCTGCGACCATTCCCGTCGCTCGACGCGCGCTCGCACCGCCTGAGGAAACCATGAAAACTCACATCGGACCGACTCGTGTCTCGCTGCTCGTCGCCCTCGCCACACCGGTTCTGGGCCAATCATTCGCCGCCGAGGATGTCCTCATCGAGCCTCCGCCTGTGGCCCTGCGTTCGATCCCAATGGACGTGGATGGCGACGGGCGGGTCGACATTCTGACAGCGGGCGGAAGTACGGGACCTATCAGTTGGATTCGCAACGATCCAAACTTCGGGTTCATCCAACAGTCGCCGCTTTCGACACAAGGAGCGGTCAGCGCCATGGTGGCCGGGGACGTCGACCTCGACGGGGACCTCGACCTCGTCGTGGGCGAAGGTCACGTGCAGGCACTCTCCTGGGTGGAGAACCTCGGCAACGGCGTCTTTGGAGCCCATCGACCCATCCTTACGGGGCCCTTCTCCGTAACCCGAGTAGAGGCGGGGGACTTTGACGGGGATGGGGACGATGACTACGCGATGCAGATCTTCGTTTCCGGGACGGGGTCGCGCCTTGCTTGGGTCGAGAACGTGAGCGTGAGCGGACTTGGGGTCGCGTTCGCTCAGCCGCAACTCCTGTCCACTGCCCAAGGCCGGTACACGGACATGATCGTTGCCGATGTGGACGGCGACGGGGATGACGATCTCCTTGCAGCAGACGAGACCGCTCCGGCCATCATCCTGCACGAGAACATCGCGGGAGCGGGCCTGGGCGCGGGCACGGTGCTCACGACGACGTTCACGAGGCCCTACCACTTGAGGATGGCAGATATGGACTCGGACGGTGTGCTGGACCTCCTCGCCACCCATCGATTCAACGGATCCTTGGACTGGGCTCCAGGTCTCGGGGGCGGAGCGTTCGGAGCAGCTCGCTACGGCTTCCATGGGTCGAGGGAAATCCGAACGCTCGAGGTCGTCGATCTCAACGGCGACGGGGCCACAGAGTGCTTGATCAGTCGAACCTTCGGAGCGTCCACCACCACGACCGACGATTATTTCCTGTATCCGAATACGGGCGGTGCGTTTGGTCCCCGAGAGCTCCTGGGGACGCACCCCAATGGCTTCGGACCCAATACATTCTTGATCCTCGATGCCGATGATGACGGCGACCCGGATGTGGTGGCCACCGGGGCGCAGAAGCGGACCCTGCATGTCAACGACGGAACGACGCTCGGGGATGGAGTGCAGTTCTCCATCGACATCGCCGGCGCACGGGACGTCAAGGCCGCCGATCTCGATGGAGATGGAGATGCCGAGCTCATTCTCGCCCTCAGCACGAACGACGACGGCTTGTTCGGTTGGATCGACAATCAAGGCGGCGTGTTTGGAGGCCTGAGTCAGACACTGGCGATCAATACCGCCGGGCAAGTGGACGCGATCGACATCGATCAAGACGGCGATCTTGACCTGGTGAGTGCCGGAGGCTCGTACGACGCCATCTACGCGAATGTCCGTTGGGCGGAGAACCTCGGTCAAGGCACCTTCGCGGACTCGACGCAGATCTATGGGGCCCTGGCCGACAGCGGCGCGGTCACCACCTATGGGGATATGGAGGGCGACGGCGACCTCGATATCTTCCTTTCGCACCGCGAGGGATTCTCCTCCGACCTCATCCACTCGTGGGTCGAGAATGGACCTTTGGGATTCACGGCCGGACCGAGTGTTCCTAACGCCCAGGTGGGGGCGTCCGTCCAGCTTGCCGACATGGATGGTGATGGGGACGGCGACTTCGTCTACCTCGAGTTCACCACCGGATCTGTTCTCTGGCGTAGGAATCGTGGGACAGGTACCGGTGGACAGCAGGCTCCGGTCTCTCTTCCCGGATCGAGCTTCTACGCCTTCGACCTCGGAGACGTCGACGGTGACGGCGATATCGACGTCGTAGCTGTGGGCCTTTTGGAGACCGTCCTCTTCACGAATACAGGCGTCGGCGCTTTTGCGCCTGGCGTCATGCTGGATCCGCAGCAGGGACGCACCGTACTGCTGCGCGACGTCAACCTCGACGGGCTGCCCGATGTGTTCGTGAGCACGCCTGGGGCTCCAGCGAGGTGGCAACTGAACCTCGGCGGCGGATCCTTCGCGGCCGCCGTGGATCTACCGGGCTCCGACTCCTTCATCTCGGATGTGGCGGATCTCGACGGTGACCTCGACTTGGACATCCTCAAGAGGGCGTCGAACGGCGCGATCGTCGTCAACCGCAACACGGATCGATTCGGAACGGGCTACTGCGGCCCCGCTGAAGTCCATTCCGGCGGAATCTCCGGCGCGATCAGCGCGTCGGGTTCACCTTCCGTTGCCAGCAACGACGTGCAGCTCCGCGTCGAGCGCTTGCCCGCATCAACCTTCGGCTTTTTCCTGATCGCAGACGGCGAGGGCTTTGTGGCGAACCCAGGTGGCAGCCAAGGGGACCTGTGTCTGGGCGGCGCCATCGGCCGCCTCCTCCAGGTTCCCGGTGCGGTCTTCTTGACGGGGTCTGATGGCGCCGCCCAGGTGACCCTGGACCTCACCCGTGTTCCGAGGCCATTCGGCCCAGCGGCGCTCGTTCCAGGGGACACCCGCTACGCCCAGGCGTGGTTCCGCGATACCAACCCCACGGCGACGTCCAACTTTACCAACGGTCTCAAACTGGAATTCCAGTAGACCGGTCGAATGGCTGGTGAGGCGTCTCTCCTACGCCGAGTGCCCCTGGGACCTGCGTGCATGGACGTACTGCGAATGGAGAAGATCCGATTAGACTGGACGGATGAAGTTGATCCGTTGGGTGCTCGTTCCATGCCTTCCGAGGTCCGCTTGGGTGAGCCTGGCTGCGGCGGCGTTGTGCATGGCTTCCGCGGCTGGGCAAGGGGCGAAGCATGACCTCGGAACGCTCGGTGGAACGTCTGTCTCTTATACACATCTGACGCTGCCGACGATA
>CAJXRJ010000100.1 GCA_913058555.1 uncultured bacterium | reverse complement strand
CACCTGGCCGCGTCTAGATTCCTCCACATGGAAAGGGCTGAGAGCCCGGAAGGACATTCCGCCTCGGCCTCTCTGCGGGTGATGGGAGGCCTCGTCCCGACCCCACGGGTCGCCCTAAGCACCTTTTCTGCCATCCCTTACGACGCGGTGGCGCATGGGCGGAATACCTGCGTCCATCTCAATGGACGCGATTCGCCCATGTCGCACGGGCGCGACACGGGCGTCCATGGCTACGGCAACGTCTCAAGCGGCACATTGAGCAGCCCTTTCGTCTCCCATCCATCGGCGTCGAAGTGCCACCACTCCGACGACAGCACGCGGAAGCCCTCGGCCGCCATCGCCTCGATCAAGAGGTCGCGGTTCTTGGCGAGCTCCGGCACGGCGAGGGCCGCGTCGGAACGGGCTTCCGGCACAAACGCGTCAAAGGCGGTGGGCATGGGGAGCGGCCTGCCTTCCGCATTCACAAGGGCACAGTCCACCGCCATGCCCCGGTTGTGCCGCGACCCCTTGGACGGATCCGCAACGAAGTCCGGATCCCCCACCACGTCCCACATGCGCTTCGTCACCGACCATGGCCGGTACGCGTCGAAGACGAGCAAGCCGAGCCCCTGGGCTTCGAGTCGATCCTGCACGCGGGAGAGCCGTTCCATCGCGGAGCTCCGGATGAATGTGCGGGACACGGGATAGAGAACCTCCCCCACGAAGTTGTCCGCCGTGGCGTAGACCGTGCGCACGCGGATCCGGGGATCGGCGCTCACGATCTCCACCAGCGGATCGTCCGTCGGGGCCACGGACGAGATCTCGAGACCCGGCCCGGCGCACGACACGAGCCCCGAAAAGGGCACCGACACCGAAGCCGCTCCCAGGAGGACTATGAGGCTTGACGCAAGGACGCGCCCCAAGGAGCGGGATCTCGAGCCGAGCACGACAGTCGATTCAGATGGTTTCATGGTGGCGATGCCGAGGAGCCCCTGCGAGTTGTCCGCGCCACATGATAGGCGAGGTGGCCCGCTTCGGTGGAACCGCCCGTACAGCAGGCGCGCTTCTTACGGAGCCTTCGCCGCTGGGGGCTGGGCGGCAGGGCCAAACACGCTGCGCGCCACCACCTCGCCCAGGTCCGCAAAGAAACGATCGGCCCGTTCATAACCGTAGACCCCATCCCCCACCACGCCGTTGGGATTGATGTAGATCGTGGCAGCGAGGAAGAACCGCCTGCCCGTGACGTGATCGATGACCTCCGAATTAGTGACGCTGAATCCGTACGCGCGGCCCACCTTGTCACGCACCGTGACTTCGTCTTTCCCGCGCACCCTCAGGACCCCGGGCGCCAGGAACTTGGAGTAGTCGAACGGGTAGCGCTCGGGATCGTAGACGGGGTCGCTGGACTCCCCTGGGCACTGCGCCATCGCTTGGGCAATCGCCTGCCTGTGGGACTCCTCGAGACCGAAACCGGCGCGGCCCTCAAGGGCCACTTCCGGAGCCAGGATCGCGATGTTCATGTCGATGAGCTCTCGCAGCGGCATCCAGTTCTTGTGCAGGAACGACATCGGCCCGTCGACGACTTCGTTGCCCTGGGTGTGGCCCGTTCCGAAAGAGATCCCGGAGAGCTCCGCGTTGTCCACGTCGATATCGTCGTGGCGTTCCGGAAGGGACCAGAGCAAGTCGCTGCCCGAACGGAAGTCGATCGCCGGAAGCCGGAGCTGGTCGGCCCGGCTTCGAAACTCCGACAGGCGATGCACGATTCGGGCCCCTGGGAAACCGGCCGCGTCGAGCATCCCATCGATGAGTCGCGGGCCGCTCAGTTCGTAGAGGCGGTTGTACGCCGCGTTGTCCGAGACCAGGAAGACCTTGCGGAGGTCGTGCCCCACGGTGATCGCGCCGCCGTTCAAGTGGCTTGGGTCCCTGTCCTCCACGGACTCCCCTTCGAAGAGAGGCTGGAACACCATGGACGTCTCGAGGCCCAGATCCTGGCCCGAGGCCTTGCGCCCCCGTGTGATCTGCTCCATCGCGGCGAGGACAGCGCAGGTCTTGACCGAGCTCGCCGGGTAAAAGTAGTCGGGACCGAAGTCGAGGGAGCTTCGAACGACGCGAACCCCGTCCCCCTGCGCCACCGGGATCGCCACCTCGATCTTGAGGCGGTACTCATCACCACGCTCGAGCACGTCCCCGAATCGCCCAAGGTCTCGGCCGAGAAGTTCGGCGAGTTGGACCTGTGCCCATGGCGGCGCGGCGATAGCGCCCATCTTGTTCTCAATCGACTCGATGGGCTTGGCGGGGGACGCCGCGCAGGCGGAGAGGATCAAACCCAAGGGGGCTGCGGCGACCGTCCAGCGGGCCGCCCCGGGGGGGCGCATCGGGATGACGTTCATTGGGGAAGAGTAAAGGAGAGGACGGATATCGCGTCGCATGCAGGGAGGCGACCGGGCCCGATCCCCCCGGCTCCGAGGCTCAAAGCAGGCCAAGGAGGCACCCGGATGGCCAGAAATCCCATCCTGGGGGCATCTGGCGGAAGGCAGACCGCACTCGATGGGGCCAGTTCAGAGGGGAAGCCCTATCCTGTGGGCTGGTCCTGACTCGCGCGAAACCAAGATGCGTAGCCCCATGCACAGCAAGAAGCTCCTCTCCCCACTCCGGAAGATCACGTTGATCTCGACGCTCGCTGCCGCCTTCTGGGTTTCCATGGGCGAGGCCCCCGACGCGGGGGCAGCGGCATCCCCCGCAGCGAGGGGAACGGCGGTCAGGGTCGTCATCGACCCGGGACACGGGGGCAGCGATCCTGGCGCCACCGGTAACGGGCTAACGGAGAAGGTCTTGAACCTCGAGGTGGGGCTTTTGCTCCGGGACCTGCTCTTGCTGGACACAGCAGATCCGAGCGGCGGCGGCCAGTGGGAAGTCCTGATGACCCGCACCACGGACCAGACCATCTCCCTCAGCGGACGGGTCGCGATTGCGAACAACTGGCCGGCCGATCGCTACATCTCGATCCACCACAACGCGTTCTCATCCTCGGCAGCGCGGGGTACCGAGACCTTCTCTTTCGCGAACGGTACGACGAGCGCGATGGTCAGGGACCAGATCCAGGACGAGCTGATCAACGCCCATGGACTTGTGAACCGGGGGTCCAAGACCGCCAACTTCCATGTCCTGCGCGAGACGTCTATGCCGGCGGCCCTCAGCGAGACGGGATTCCTCACGAGCCCGATCGACTCCGCCGTTCTCTCCGCCCCGGGCGCCTCCCTCAAAACGGCGATCGCCCACCTTTACGGATTGCAGCGCTCCGAGGGCATTGCGCCCTACCTTCCGTCCCCGGCACCGGTCACCTACTGCACGCCGAAAGTCACGTCCCTCGGATGCGTCCCGAGCATTGGTGCCACGGGCTCCGCTTCCCTTTCGACGGGGGACATGGAGATCTTCTGTGACCAGGTCGTAAGCCAACAGTTCGGCCTGATGATCTGGTCCCGGAGCGAGGCCTCTGTTTCCTTCTTCGGAGGCACGCTATGCGTCGGCGGCTCGCTCGTGCGCACCCCCGTGACCTTCTCCGCGGGCTTCGGCCCGATGGACTGCTCAGGTCGCCTTAGCTTCGACGCGGACGCCGCCTTCCTGCAGGCATCTGGCCTCGCCGCTGGCGAAGAGATGTTCGCCCAGTGGTGGTTCCGCGACCCCGGTTCACCGGAGGGCATCGGGCTTTCGGACGGCGTGCGCTTCACCGTCCTGCCCTAGGGGGCCAGACACAAATCCCGCCGAGGGGATCCCTCGGCGGCCATCCCGGCTTCCGATGCGTTTCCACGGTGCGTCCACTGGTCATCACCCATGGAATCAGGACGAGCCCTAATCGGCGCCAGTCCGGGAGCGGTGTAGGATCAGGGAAGGCCCCCGCGAATCCGCCAGGGGGCTCACGCCCCCAGCGGCCACTCACCAGAGCACCCCACCATGAAGACGCGCGAAGCAATCCGGATCCTGCTTGTCGAGGACGACGAGGTGGATCGGATGGCCGTGATTCGTGGTCTGGATCGGGCAGGCATCGAGGCAGAGATCAAAGTCGCCTCGGACGGCCTAGAGGCACTTGCGATCCTTCGCGGAGAGAACGGCGACTCGATCGAACGTCCTTACGTGGTCATCCTGGACCTGAACATGCCCCGACTCGACGGGCTTGGCTTCCTCAAGGAGTTGCGCAACGACCCCACGTTGAAGCGCAACGTCGTGTTTGTCTTCTCCACCTCGGACAACGACGAGGATCAACGTGCCGCCTACGAACACCTGGTCGCGGGCTACATCGTCAAGGGCCACGCCGGCAACGATATCAGCGGGCTGGTGAACCTCTTGAAGTCGTACTGGCAGGTCGTCGCCCTCCCGTTGGTGTAATCGCTCTCTGGCGCGGCTACGGGCGTGCGTCGGTGTCTTGGGGGGCCGTCGATTCCGTTTCCACCACCTCGGCAGACTCGGGCGGGGTCGCTGGCCACTTGACCAAGAATCGCACGCCACGGCCTTCGCGGTTCTCCGCCCGAATCGTGCCGCCCATCGTTTCCACGGCGCGCCGGACCAGCGCCAAGCCCATGCCGGTCCCGGAGCTACTCGCGGAGAGCTTGCGGAAGATCTGGAAGGCCTCCTCTTGCCGCTCCACGGGAATCCCGGGGCCATCGTCCTCGACCGTCAGTTCGAGGAATCCGTCGACCAGAGGGCTCACGCGCACGTCGACGTTCTGATGCTTCCCATCATGGTGGAGGATCGAGTTCTGAAGGAGGTTGCGAATGGTCAGCTTCAACGGTGCGCTGATCGTCCTGATTCGCTCCTGGCCGCCGACCACGGTGAGGGTGGCGGATTCCGGCAGGCCCATGAGGTCCACCACCTCGTCCACCATCTCCTTCACAGAGACGACGTCCATGATTCGTTCGTCATTGCCCATGCGGGCGAATCGCAGGAGGTCCTCGAGCAGCGTCTCCATGCGGATAGACCGCTCTTGAATGAGGACCAGGTGATTCGCTGACGCCTCCGGCAACAAACCCTCACAGTCCTCGACGACCCACGTGGCGAGGTTCGAGATGGCGCGCATCGGGGACTTGAGGTCGTGGGAAGCCACGTGCGCAAACTCCAGCAGGGACGCGTTCTTCTGCTCAAGGGAAGCGAGGGCCTCTGCCAGCTCAATCGCGTTCTTACGGAAGACCTCCGCGGCCTCTGCAAGTTGCGCCAGCTCCAGATCGCCGCCGCTCCGGACCTCAATGTCGTGGTCCCCGGAGCTCAGCCGATAGAGATCGTCGCATAGCGCCCGCAGTCGCCGCCCAACACCCCGATGCACGTAAAGCACGATGATCGCCAAGGACAGGAGCATCGCGGCGGCGAAGAGAATCCTCACGGCGAGTTTCGCCCTCCCGGCCCGGCGGTCGGCGCGGGAGCGCGCGACGTCGACATCCCTTCGTCCGGCGTTGGCAGCCTCCAGCGCCACGCGCCTGAGGTCAGCCATCAGCACCTCTCCTTGGGCGCTGATTGCGTCGAGCTCCGCCCCCAATCGGTGAACCTCCGCCTGACGGCGAAACACCCCGTCCAGACCTGAGGTGCGCTCAAGAATCGGACTGAACTGACGGCTTAGCCGCTCGCGCACCGGGGACTCAAAGCCCACCAAGAGCCGCGTCACGCGGCGGGACTCCAGACGAAACTGATTCTCGAGCGCGGCCAAACGCTCCGCCTGCCGCGCTTCGCCTGCCTGGGAGATCAGATCGCCACAGGAGTAGATCGCGACGCGGATTTCCGCCAACGCCGATTCAGCGCGGTCAGCCGCCTTGGCTTCGATGAGCTCCATCTCGAGGTTCTCGACGAGGGTGCTCGCCTGATCCCTGGCCGTTCGCAAGGACTCCAACATGGCGTCCTCCTCCAGGAGCTGCTGTTCTCGAATCGCAAAGGCGCCCCCCAAGGTGACGCCCAGTTCCTCTAGCACGCCGAGGAACCTGCCGCCCGCCGGCCCCAAGTCCGAGGCAAGTCCCCGCGTGCCCTCCATGGACACGGCGAAGCGTTCCTTGCGAATGCTCAGCTGCTCGGAGTTCATCGCCTCCTTGACGTTGAGCCCGAGCTGCTCGAGGGAGCGCACCTCGATGCTGAGCTTCTGGGTGGCCACCGCCATGGGCACGGTCACGGCCTCTAGCTCCGCGAGATTGCTGTCGAGGGCCCGGAAGCCCGACTCAGAGGCCAGGATCGCAAGCGAGAACAACGTCGCGATCGCCGCGAACGCAAGCACGAGCTTGGTGCGGATCGAAGACAGCGCCCAACGGGAGCCCCCGTCGACGGGTCTCGCGTAAGGGCGCATCTCCTGGTGATCTCCTGACTTCGGGGCCATATGCCCGCACGCTACACAATGGTCGCATCAAATCGATGCGCGACACCGAACGAGCACGCACCCGTGCGACCGCCCCGGCAGGTGAATCAGCCCTTGCTCAACTAGCTCGTGGGTGGTTCATCCGATAGCTTCAGCAGATGGGAATGGACCGCCGCCAAATAACGCTAGGCACATTCCTAGCACCCCTTGCGCTCTCCACGTCCCGCGCGACGGAACGCCTCACCGGAGAGGATCTCGTGGACCACGCGGCGGCCCTTGCTAGGGAGCTCCCCGCGGCGAGTCCCCTCCGACTCTTGATCCCCGAAGGATCGCTCGCGAACCTCGCCCCCGTGGCGGCCGCCTTCAAGAAGGACACCGGGGTCACGGTCCTCACGGAGGAAGTACCGGTGGACGACGTCGCTACGGTAATGACCGTCCGAAGCCTCTCGGGGGAGGCCCGCTTCGACGTGGCCCTTCCGCCGACCTTCGCCGTCCCGAGCCTAGTGGAAGCCGGCGTCATCCTGCCCTTGGACGACCAACCTTCCCTCCGTTGGCAGGGCCCGGCCCCGCGCTCGCTCTTCTCATTGGGCGATCGCTACAAGGGCAAGACGTACGGCTTTCAAACGGATGGCGACGTCTACCTGATGTTCTACAACGGTCGGTTCTTCGACGACGCAGACCTGCGGAAGCGCTTCGAGGACACGCACGGGAAAGCCCTCGACGTCCCGAAGACCTGGGCGGAGCTGGATCGTCAGATCGAATTTTTCCATGACCCCGAGTCGCTCCGGTTCGGGGGGACACTGTTTCGAACGCCGAGCTACATCGCGTGGGAGTTCTGGGCGCGCCTGCACGCCAAAGGGTCCTTCCCGGTGGACGAAGAGATGCGCCCGCTGCTGGATCGCCCGGCGGCCGTCGAGGCCGCGGAGGAGCTCATTGCGGCATCGAGGTTTTTGACGGCTGGCTGCGCGACCAACGGCATCTTCGAGAACTGGAAGGAATTCAGCCGCGGCGAGGCCTACTGCAACATTGGCTGGGGCGGCTCGATGAAGTTCTTCCGCCGCGAAGAGTCCGCCATTCGAGACCATGTGGCCGCGATGCAGCTGCCCGGCGGAATCGACAAGCGGGGCGAACACTTCGCCACGAGCTACTTCAATTGGGGCTGGAACTACGCCGTGTCTTCCCAGGCCAAGTGCCCGGACATGGGCGTGGCGTTTGCACTCTACGCCACCTCCAAGGAGCCATCGGTGGCGGCCGTTCGGGCAAGGGACGGGTTCTTTGACCCCTTCCTCGAGGCTCATTACGAAGACGCCGCGATCGCCGAGATCTACTCGAGGTCATTCCTGACCGAGCACAAGAAGGCCATGGACTCGGCATTCCCCGACTTCTACGTCAACGGAAGGACCCAGTACTTCGACCTCCTCGGCCGGTTCCTCGACCGTGCTAACCGCGGACGGATGAGCGCACAAGCGGCCCTGGACCTCGTGTCCAAGGGCTGGGAACAGATCACGGATTCCGTGGGCCGGGACAGCCAGATCGATCAGTGGCGGTTCCTGCGCAGCCAGTACCCGCCCCGCATTCGATCCGTCCTCGAAGAGAGCTTGCCCAGCGATAAGCGCTGAGCCGCCCAGACTTCATGCGCCCCTCATGGCTCGGGGCTACCGTCCCGGCCATGGAGTCACTCCGTCCCCTCATCATGGGCGCCCTCGTGCTGCTGCTCACCACCGCCGCCGCCGCCCAATCCGGCGCCCGGCTTCGGGCGGAGTACGTGCCTTCGTGGACCGCTGTCCCTGCCGCGCGCCTCCTGGACCTCAACTACGACCCAGGTCTCTCGGATGAACAGAACGGCGAGCGCCTGCGGCTCGCGGTGCTCGGCCTCGTCGCGGGCGATCACCTGCGTGTCTCCCGTGGCCGATGGTCGGTGAACAACTTCTTCTATGCCCACCTCGAGGGCACGTCCGCGGCACCGATCCGGATCACCGGGGAACCGGGCTCCGTGATCACGCGGCCCAACGCCGGCCAGAACGTGTTCAACCTCGGCGGCGATGGCGTCACGCCGCTGCGCTACGTTCTCTTGCGCGGCTTCGAGATCGAGGGCGGCTCCTATGGCCTGCGCATCCATTGGGCGGAGGACCTTTGGATCGACCAGTGCCATGTGCACCACACGGGCGCCGTGGCGATCGGTGCCAACACGCACAACACAACGCGCCTTTCGATCACGCGCTGTGACGTGCACAACACCAGCGGAACGGGCGAAGGCATCTACCTCGGCGCGAACGGCGGCACCATCGCGGCGGCGGAGGCCACCGTCGCGATGAACCACATCCATCACACGGGGGGGAGCCAAGGCGATGGGATCGAACTGAAGCAAGGCAGCTACGGCTGCCTGATTGCCGAGAACACGATCCACGACACGCAGTACCCGGGCGTCCTTTGCTATGGGTCCGGGGGACAGGCGATCAATCGGATCGAAAACAACACGGTTTGGAATACCGGCGCCAACCCGTTCCAGGTCCAGGGAGAGGCCCTTGTGCGCGGCAACTTGGTGTTCGCACGCAACGGCCCCGCGCTCCAGACGGCGCCGCACCAAGGCCTACCGACGCGGCTCGCCATCGTGGGGAACACCTTCATCGCCGAGAACGGCCGTGCTGCCACCATCAGCGCCTGGGCCAACGAGCCGGGAATGGTCCTCCGCAACAACGCGTTCTATGCCAGAAGCGACGTAGCTGTCGCTGTCAACGGCGGCCTCGCCGGCGTCGATGTCGGGGACAACGTGATCTTCGGCCCGCTCTTTGGTGTTCCCGGCGGCGGAGGGTTCATCCCCGGTGCCGGGCTGGCTGACATGGTCGACGCGGCATGGGATGGCTCCAAGCGTGACGCGCGCCCGGTCCCGGGGGGCGCGCTGCACCTGGCGGGAGCTTCGATTCCTGGGGTCAGCGACCTAGGACAAACCGGCTCCGTGCGGGGTCCGGATCCGAGCGTCGGCGCCCTCGAATCAGGAACCTATGGCCGCTACCTTGGCGCGTCGGTCCCCGGCGCACCCAGGCTCCGATTGCGCGCCCCCATCGATCCCACAGGCCTCGCGGACGCCCTCGTCGAGGTCCAGGGATTGAACCCGGGAGATCGCGTGGTGATCGGCGTGAACCGAGCCCCCACAGGGCTCCTTCCCCGCTCCGGCCCCCTGCCCCAAAGCTCGTCCATGCGTAGCATCGGCATCGCCGGCCCGGGCGGCACGCTGCGCTTCATCGTGCCCGCCGCCGCCCTGGTGGGATTGGCCTCCGAAGGCGTTACGCTGAGGGCAAGCACCCTCCGAGGCACATCTGCTGGTCCTTGGTCGAGGTCCATGGCCATCGGTCTCTAACTCACGCTTCGAAAGCGGGACGCGCCCCATGCACTCCACACGATCCGACGCCCAGGAAACGCTGACCTTCGAAACCCGCGGCCGGGGCCTCTTCGAAGTGACAGCGGAGATCGCAGGTGTCGTGGACCGCTCCGGAATCCGCCTCGGGCTTTGCGTGGTGTACTGCCGCCACACGTCGGCGAGCCTCTTGATCCAAGAGAATGCCGACCCGACCGCGGCGCGGGACGCTGAGGAGTGGTTCGAGCGTTTGGCGCCGGAAGGGGACCCGCGCTACTCCCACACCCTCGAAGGGCCCGACGACATGCCCGCCCATTTGCGAAGCGCCGTCACCAGCACGTCCGAGACGATCCCCGTGGGCGAAGGGAAGCTCGTGCTCGGCACGTGGCAGGGTCTGTTCCTCTTCGAGCACCGTACGCGCCCGCAGCGACGCGAGCTCGTGGTGCACGTGCAGGGCACCGCCTAGGCCGCCACGGAGTCGGACCCGTCGGAATCCAACTTGCGGTCCAACCCAGGGTCGGCTTCCTGGGCGGGCTCTGGGGTCCGCCCCGAACCTGACACCAGGAACCCCTGACGCATCAGGAAGTAGGCGGTGATCGTAGGGGCCACAGGAAAGAGCAGCGTCCATGCGACGCCTGCGAAGACGAAGTAGGCCAGCAGGATCATGGGCATCGCGGCCATTCCGAGGGCCAGCGTCATGAGGACGTCGGCGCACGCGAATTGGCGCATGGAATCCGCGGCGCCGCGGGCCACGGCGCGCCGCGTCCAGAGCGTGGCCAGCCAGATCGAAATGCACCGGATCGGTAGGGCCGGAATGCCCGCGACGATGAGGGCCTCCGTGAGCTCGATGCGGTAGCCGCCGCTGAGCCATGCGCCCGACGACCAGAAGAGCCCGGCGAGGGCCAGGAGGCCCAGGTGCAACGCGGCCACCTTGCGCTTCAAGGGGGGCGTCCACACGAACGACGTAGGGGTGCTGGACATGGAAGAGGACATCGGAAGCCCTGCCTCGCGGTCTTGAATGGACCTCAGCTCGCTCCCGTCACGGTGGGCCGGGATGCCCCTGGGGCCATGGGTGGGTCCCGAATTGGGGCCAAACTAGCATCCTCTACTGGCGTCCTCGCCTAGCGTGCCCGGCCGGGCAAACAGGCCGCGCTGGCGTGCAGCCGAGCCGTTAGCTCCGAGAAGATCCGCCCCCCGGCGCTCCTCAGTCCGTCATGCTCAAACTCGTTCGTGACCCAGGCCTCGAGCCCGCGGATCCTGCCCGCCGTCTCGAGCGAGAGGTCCGCCGGCACGAACATGTCGTCGTGGTAGATCACGGCGGCCGTGGGCACCTGATTCGCGCTCAGGACATCGGAGTCGTACAGGCTGGGCCAGTCGTCTTTCCCGGCGAGCTCCGAGGCCGCGTCGCGCAGGGGCGTGAGGGCGCCGAACTGATCCATGAACCACGGGAAGACCATCTCTCCCGTCAGGAGCGGCGTACGGTCTTCCGACAGGGCACCGGCCCCGTCGAACTCCGGGAACTCCCCGCGGATCCTTTGGGCTGACCAGTCGGTCGCGCGACCTTGCCCGTAACAAGCCTCGTGGAGGATCGCGTAGAAAGGGTTCGTATCGAAGGCGAAGTACCCTTCGACCCCGCGGAGGAAGGCCCGGGTGAGATCGTCGGAACCGGGGGCGAACGCGCGCTCGAACAGATAGTGCAGCTCCGCCGCGCCCCGTGAGAATCCGAGTTGTGCGCCCACCGCCTGCAGACGCTCGGCGGTGAGGATGTCCCCGGAAGGCAAGAGGACGTCACCCTCAGCCACCCTTTGGAAGACCATCTGGATCCGCGCCCGAAGGCCGGGGAAAGCGCTCCACATGCGCTCGTTCTTCGCCCTGGTGAGCGGATACGTGCGCCGGTACACATCGTCCGCGTGGGCATCGAGGCCCGGAAGGCCGCCCGTGATCATCGCGCCCGCAAGACTGTCCGGGGCAAACGAAAGATAATGGACGACACAGAAGCCGCCGAAGCTCTGCCCAAGCAAGGTCCAGCGCCGGACGCCGAGGGCGTCGCGGATGAACTCACAGTCACGCACGATCGAGTCCGCTCGGAAACGGGCAAGGTGGGCCGCCTGGGCCTTGGGGTCACCCTCGCGCAAGATCGCTTCGGGCGTTTGGGGCGTGCTGCGCCCGGTGCCGCGCTGATCCAAGAGAAGCACCCGGTACTTCTCCACGGCCGCGCCAATCCAACCGTCTTTGCCGAGGGGCCGGGGGCTCTCGAAGCCGGGACCGCCTTGTAGGAACACGAGCCACGGCCGTGCGCTCGCGTCGTCGCCGGCAAGAGTCGCCTCCCTCGCAAAGACCTCGATGGTCCCAAGCCCGGGCTGGGCGTGGTCAAGCGGGACTTGAAAGGTGTGTTCCCGAAGTTCCAATCCGCCGAGGTTCAACATGCCTGTCAATGATCACGCGCACGGACCGCTACGTCTGTGAAATCTGAGAACAAACCGTCGACGCCGTAGTCGCGGAAGTACCGACGGGTCTCTGACTCGTCTTCCCGAAACGTGTAGGGGATGACCACGAGCCCCAGGGCTTGGGCGTCCTTCACGAGCTGCCCAGCAGTCGCTTCGATCATGGACTTCGGGGGACCAATGGCGTCCGCGCGGGCGGCGATGGCCACCAGCTCCGCCGCGCTGGGTGGGTCCCCGGAAAGGAGCTCGAGCAGGGTCGCCGTGACCCCGTGGTCCTGTCGAAGCTCCACGAGCGCTTTCGGCTCGAAGCTCTGCAGGATGCACCGCGAAGGGTCGGTGGCGTGGCCAGACGCCTTCAGCAGATCCGCCACGATCCGAACGATGGGCGCCCCAGCCTCCCCGTGGAGCGAAGGGGACTTGATCTCCGGGGCGATCCCCAGCGGACCAAGCTTCGACTCCAAGTGCACGGTCATGGAGATCATCTCTTCCAAGGTCGGGATCTGAAAGCCGTGCATCCCATGGCGCTGACCACCGGTTGCCGATAGGGACCGCACCTCGTCGAGTGCGAAATCAAGGGCGTAGAATCGGCCGTCTTCCCTCGAGCGCCCTGGAAAACAACGCTCCACGTTCGTCACACGCTCGAGATGGACATCGTGCAAACAGATCGGCACGTGGTCGCGGGTGAGCACCACATCCGGCTCCAGGAAGTCTGCCCCCATCCCCGCGGCCAACGCGTAGGACTCAAGGGTGTGCTCTGGCAGGTACCCGCTGGCCCCGCGGTGAGCCACGACGAGGGGCTTGTGCCAGGGACTCGGCCGATCGGAACCATCACTCCCCATGGGCGATGGTCCCTGGGGCGAAGACTCACCCGGCAACGACACTGAGCTCCGCGCGGAGGGCGCCTGCGAGTTTTTCGTAATCGGACACCCGGTTGTAGAGCTGGGCGGAGAGTCGAATCCACCGCTTGCCCGGTTTCGGCCAATGGACGACCGGAACCTCGATCTTGTAGTCGTTCACCAGGGTGCGCTGCAGTGGATCGATGCCCCCATCGGTCACCGGCGCGCCGTCGGGCAGGGGCAGCGTGGCAAGGGACCCGATCATCGACTCCGGCGCCTGGGGCTCCGCCCCCAGGGCCTCAAGGACGATGTTCGCGCCCGTCATCACGAGGTCGTGGTTGGCCCGCATGACCTCCCCAAGGCCGCCGGTTACGACCGAGCCGAGGAATTCGATGGCCTTGGGAACCGACAGCAACGGCGATGGATCGAAGGTTCCCGTCCAGTCAAACTCGGCGTGGAATCGCGAGCGCCCGGGACGGGGGGTACCTGCGGCATGACTGATCACCGTGGGACGCACCTCGTGCTGATGCTCCTCCTTGACGTGAAGGAACCCCGCGGCCTTCGGCGCGCAGATCCACTTGTGAAGGTTGCCGGTGTAGTAATCGGCCCCGATCTTCTCGAGGTTCAGCGGCACCATGCCTGGCGCGTGGGCGCCATCGACGAGCACGCGAATCCCATGGCCATGGGCATACTCGACAATCTCCTCGATCGGAAGGATGAGCCCGGTCGCGCTGGTGACATGGTCGACGACGATCAAGCGGGTCCAGTCCGTCGTGGCCGCTTTGATCGCGTCCAGGATCTCACCGGGAGAGCGAACAGGGAACGGTAGATCCGCCACCAGAACCCGGCCGCCCATTCGCTCGACAACATAGCGCACAGCGTTGCTGCACGCTCCGTAGCCGTGGCTCGTGATGACGACCTCGTTCTCCTCGTCCAAGGGGAGAGAGCGAAGGACTGCGTTGACGCCATCGGTGGCGTTGCGCACGAACGCCAGGTCGTCAAAGCGGCAGCCGAACTGCGTGGAGAGAACGGTCCGAACGTGATCTAGCCGTCCCTCCAGGCTGCGCTCGGGCGCCAAGAACTCGACCGGCCCGCGTTCGAGCAAGTCCCGCCATTGGCGCTGCTCTTCGAGCACCACGCGTGGCGCCGCGCCGAAGGACCCGTGATTGAGGAATGTCACCTCCGGATCCAAAGTCCAATGCGTCTCCAACATGGCGGGAGACTACCGAATAGCGTGTCCACCGGAGGAATAACTTCGATCGGTGCACGCCACTCTCGCATGGGGACCTCCGGACCTCGTTGCCTTCAATGGATCACGTGTCAGGGTGCCGCCAGTGACCCACAACCGTCTGCCGGAGGAACCCCTACGTACCACGGCTACCCATCCGGCCCACAGGGGGTGCGGTCGCTCATCGCAATCAACGCCAGCGCCGCGCCGACGCCCGCGATCTGCGAGGCCAGCATGAGACCGAACGTCGGCGCCGTATCGAGGTCGGCGGCGCCCGCGAGCGCGAAGCCGTTGAAGAGCCCCCAGCCGGAGGCCGCATCGATCGTCTGCGCGCGGCCCGGCGTGATGCCGCCCCGCGTCGGCATTGGGCATCCGCCATCTCGCTTTCTCTCCTTGAAAT
>CAJXRJ010000099.1 GCA_913058555.1 uncultured bacterium | reverse complement strand
TACGAGATCATGCCTAGTCTCGTGGGCTCGGAGATGTGTATAAGAGACAGTCGAGCAGGCGCTCGAGGGGCACGCGGGGGCGATTCAGGAGATGCTCCCCCAGGAGTTCTTGGATCGGGCCGACGCGCCGCGGGTGGAGGAGGCGGTGCTCAGTATGCACCGGCCCGAGTCCGTGCCCGAATTCGAGCGTGCGCGGCGGCGCTTTGCCCTTGAGCCGATCCTGACTCTCCAGGCGCGAGTGCTCGCGCGGCGGCGCGGGGTTCGTGGAAGGGCGCGTTCGGCCAAGGTGTCGGCGGCGCAGTTCGATGAACTCGTAGCGCGCTTTCCGTTCGAGCTCACGGGCGCCCAGGCACGGGTCAGCGGGGAGATCCGCGCGGACCTGGCGCAAACGCGCCCGATGCGGCGGCTGCTGCAAGGGGACGTGGGGGCTGGAAAGACGGCCGTCGCGGCGCTCTCTGCCATGGTCGTCGCGGAGAAGGGTGGGCAGGTGGCCATGATGGCACCGACGGAGGTTCTCGCATCGCAGCACGCTTATGGGCTCGCTCCGCTGCTCGAGGGGTACGGCCTTCGCACCGCGCTTCTCACCGGCGCCATCAAGCCGAGGGAGAAACGCGAGATCAAAGAGAAGATTGCCAGCGGCGACGTGGACGTGGTTTTCGGGACCCACGCGCTTTTCTCCGATGACGTCCAGTTCCGCCGGCTCGACTATGCGGTGATCGACGAGCAGCACCGATTCGGTGTGGCCCAGCGCGAGCGGCTCGCATCGAAGGGCCGTGACGTGCACGTCCTGCTCATGACCGCGACCCCAATTCCGCGCACCTTGGCACTCACGATCTACGGCGACCTGGACGTGAGTATCTTGGACCAGGCGCCGCCAGGGCGCGGCGAGGTCAAGACCCGTTGGGCGCGGGGGAACGATCGGCGGGTCATGCCGAAGTTCCTGATGGAGCGCCTCGACGCCGGCGAGCAGATCTACTGGGTCGTACCGCGCATCGGTGCAAGGGATGGCGTCGGCGACGGAGATCCTGAGGGCGCCGAGAAAGACACGGCGCCGGGAGCTGGGGGGGCCAGTGCGGAAGCGCGTTTCGAGAACCTCATCGCCCGCCCCCGGTTCGCGGCAGCGGGCATCGAGCTCGTGCACGGCAAGCTCCCCCCGGAGGAGCGCAGTATGCGCCTCGATCGGTTCCGGCGCGGCGAGATATCCACCCTCGTCGCCACAACGGTTGTGGAGGTTGGTGTGGACGTTCCCAACGCCACGATCATGGTGATCGAAGACGCCCATCGGCTGGGCTTGGCGCAGCTGCACCAGCTGCGCGGGCGCATCGGCCGTGGGCACAAGCCCTCGTGGTGTTTCCTCTTGGCCGATAAGAAGGCAGAGGAGCGCATGCGGCTCCTGGAGCGATCGAGGGACGGCTTCGAGCTCAGCGAGGAGGATCTGACCCAGCGGGGCATGGGCGACCTCCTCGGATTCAGGCAGTCAGGGCTGAACCTCGAGGGCCTCGTGGATCCGGAGCGGGACCTTGATCTGCTGCTCGCGGCCCGGGATCTCTTCCAGGATCGTCCCGAATTGATCCACGTCTATGCGCCCCCGGGGAAAGATTCGGGTGGTGCCCTCGGCGCCGGCGCACCGCGTTTGGGGGCGGGATAGTTTTGGCTCTGGGCCCTTGGCTCCGCCGCTCGTTCCGCCACCAATCGCACCATGACCACTCGCAATTCCGTGCCTCGTCTGGCGCTTGCCTCCCTCCTCGCTGCGCCGGCCTTTTCCCAGTCTGCTCTTTGGAGCGAATCGGGAGCCGGTGGCGGCGATCGATTTGGCCTGTGCGTTTCGTCCCTCGGGGACGTCAACGGTGATGGGGTGCCCGACGTGCTCGTTGGGGCGCCCAACGACGATTTCGCCGGCAGCGACGCGGGCGCGATCTTTGCGCTCTCCGGTGTCGATGGCGCCGAACTTTGGCGCGCGAATGGCTCGAGCCCCGGCGCTTCCATGGGGTTCGCCTGTGCGGGCGTCGGCGATGTGGATGGAGACGGTGTGGGGGACGCGCTGGGTGGAGCGCGATTCGGTGACACGGCGGGACCCAACTTCGGCGAGGCCACGGTGGTGTCAGGGGCCACGGGCCTGGTCCTCTACACGTTCTTCGGTGAGAACACGAACGGTCGATTCGGCGAGGCCGTGGGCCCGGCCGGCGACGTCAATGGGGACGGGCGTGCGGACCTCATCGTCGGCGCACGGCTCGACGATACTTCGGGCGCCACGACGGGCCGCGCCCGGGTCTATTCGGGGATCGACGGCGCTGAGCTCTATTCCATTCCAGGGGACCACGCCTCCGATTTCTTCGGGCGTGCGGTTGGAACCGCCGGGGACATCAACGGCGACATGCTCGACGATTTTGTGGTCTGCGCTCCCGGCGACGATGACGCGGGCAACCTCTCCGGGGCGGTACGCGTGTTCTCGGGGGCGGATGGGACCGAGCTGCGCCGTTTCGACGGGGATTCCTCTGGGGACCAGTTGGGCGGCAAGGTCGCCCTCGCAGGCGATATCAATCAAGACGGCGTCCAGGACCTGATCGCGGGGATGACGACCTCGGACTTCGGCGGCACCGACCGTGGCGCGGCCCGGGTGTACTCCGGCGCCGATGGTTCGACCCTCTACACCTTCGCGGGCACGAGCCTCGGCGGGGAGTTCGGCAGTGCGGTGTCCGGCGCCGGCGACGTCAATGGCGACGGTTGGCCCGACCTGAGCGTTGGCGCGCGGCTCGACGACGACATGGGCCAACAGGTCGGTTCGATCAGCCTCTTCTCCGGCTTTGACGGATCGCTCCTCTACAAGGCCATGGGCGACGGGGATCTGAGCCAGTTCGGCGACACGGGTGTCATCACCCCCGACGTCAACGGCGACGGTTTCGCCGACGTCTTCGTAGGCGCGTTCGGTGACTCCGGCACGGGCAAGTCCTTCATGCTTTCGGGTCGCGACACGATCGGCGACACGATCTGTGGCCCTGCCGTCGTGAACTCCAGCGGGTCATCTGCCCGCGTCATCGCGGAGGGGTCCTCGGTGGCGACCGACAACGACTTGACCTTGACGGTGACCCAGCTCCCCGTCGGGCAGTTCGGCATCTTCGTCACATCTTTGGAGGAGAACCTCATCCTCAACCCCGGCGGCAGCGACGGGCACCTCTGCATCGCGAGCTTTGGGATTGGCCGCTACGGCAGTGACGTCCTCCAAGCCGATGCAGCGGGCGCGGTTGAGCTCGGCATCGACCTCTCCGCCGTGCCCCTTCCCACTGGCACCCAGATCGTCATGGCAGGGGATACCCGCTACTGGCAGTTCTGGTTCCGCGACGGAGGCAGCTCGAACTTCTCGGACGCCATCGCCATTGACTTCAACTAGCGGCTCTGGCGCGCGGCCAGCGCGCGGCTTCGAAGGGTATTCGTGGCTCGAGTCGGAATTCGTTCCGGTCGAGCCCGAGCTGCTTGTGCCCGGCGTGGTCCGTACGCCCTTTCTGACGGCCGATGCCTGCGCGCGACTTCTTGCGGAGATCGACCGGCGAGCGTCGCAGTACGGTGGGGGGGCCGCTGCGAATTCCATGCACGACCATGGGGTCGAGCTCGGCGCCCTGGGGCTCGACGGCGTGGTGACGGATCTGATGGGGGAGAGACTCGCTGGGCTCCTGAGGGAGCACTTCGCGCCCTTCGGCGGGGCGACGCTCGACCACCACCACAGCTACCTGGTGCAGTACGGCCGGGACCTGGATGAGGACCTGGGATTCCACGTGGATGACTCGGAGGTCACGCTGAATCTCTGTCTTGGGGAGGACTTCAGTGGGGCGGAGCTGGTCATGCTCGGGGCCCGCTGTGACGGCCATCGCCAGACCCCCGTCCAGCCCGGGGAGGCCTTCGAGATTCACCATGAGCCCGGGACGCTGGTGATTCACAGCGGCTGCCACCGCCACAGGGTGGACCCCATTCGGCGGGGCGTCCGCCGCAACTTGATCGCGTGGCTCCGGAGCTCGGCGAGCCGGGAGGCGCTGCCCAAGGATGACGGAATGGGCCTTTCCGAGGGCATTCTCCCCGGGGCGTCGGTCTGTGGACCGTGGTGCGGGGCCCACGTGGGTCGCTCCCGTCGATGAGGGAATCCTCAGGCGATGCATCTGAATCGACCCGGACCAGTCGGTGCCCCAGGTCCTTGGAATCGGCGGGTATCCTGGTAGCCCCGCGCGGGTAGCGCGCACTCCCATGCATCCCCGCTCTCCCCTGGCATGCGTCCGACGGACGTGGACCCCGATGGCCCGACGACTTCTGACCCTTCTCCTGGCCTCATTCCTTGGGGCTTACGCTGCCGAGGCGGCGACTGCGGCTCCCCAGCTCACCCTTCCAAAGAAGCGGCGTAGCACACCGGCCTCGCGGCCAGCGGAAACAGCCAAGCCGGCGGCCCAGCCCGCGGGCAAAGGGGCCGAGGGAGGCCCCGCGACGGAAAGGCCGGCGGGGCCCGCCCCGGGCGGGGCCACCGGAGCGCCCGCCAAGGATGGTTCGGCCGGCGGAAGCATCGCCGGCGGCAACGTCGGCACGAAGAAGAAAGTCGAGCCCGTCATCGGTGCCAATGGCAAGGTCGTGGGGACACGGACGACCACCAACGTGAACTCCGCCGGCACCGGGACCGCCGGGATTGGCGCGGAGAGCGAAGACCAGCGCAAGGCGCGGAAGAAGGGCGCGCTGATCATGCCGGGGAACCGGCGCGAGGACGACCCTGCGGCCGCTTCCCAGGGAGCACCGGAGGCGGGATCGACTCCGCTCGTCGGGGAGGCGGAAGTGGATCCACTGACAGATCCACTCGCCGGTCTGCCCAGTGACCGCGGCGCGGCGCGTGTCCTTTACGAACAACTCCTGAAGCAGCGTCGAGTCTCCGACCAGGCCGTATCAGACATCTCGGACCGACTCGCTCGCCTCGGCCCGGACGGCCTTGAGGTGGCGCGCTTTGCCCTACGCCAGGAGGACGCCCCCGCCGCGTTCGCCGGCGCACGCACGTTGCTGATCGCAGGTGACGGTGGCGACGCGGACCTCGTCGTGCGGCTCCTGCGCGGCGATGTTCCCCAGAAGGCCGGCCCGTCGATCTTGACCGAGCTGATGGATCGCGACCCCGTGCGCGGCACGAACGCCCTGCTCGCTGAGCTTTGCGCCCACAAGGGGACGCAGTTGCGACGCGCCGCGCGCAAGGCCCTGCGCCCCCGGGTGACGGTGGACGACCTCGCGCTCCTGGACGTCGCGCTCAACTCCAAGTCCACCGACGCGCGCCGCGGCGCGCTCGAGCTTGTGGCACGGGTGGACGACCCCGCCGCCGTGGACATCCTCCTTGACGGCGTCGTCGACCGATCGACGAGCGTCGGCAAGGTCGCCATCGAGGCCCTCTCCAGATCCGATGACCCGCGCGTGGACTTCGAGCTGCAGCGGCGCGCGTTCGCGAACGGATCGATCGGGCGGAACGAAGCGCTCTTGCTCCTGACCATTTGTGAGCGTGAGGATCGTGCCACCGAGTCCATCCTCACCAACCAAGCGATCGAGCCGCTACTGCGGGCCCTCGACAGCCCCCAGCCCCTCATCTCGAACGTGTCGGCCCTGGCGCTGGCGGGCCTCGGATTCCGGAGCGTCGACCAAGGGGCTACGCCTTGGCTCGATACTTCCGTGCCCTCCGCCCTCGTGGGCGTTGCGGCGGGGGCGCGCTTCTTCGATGGGTTCGACCTGGTCCGAGAGCCGAGCCTGCGCCGCCTGCGCCAGATCAGCGGCATCACCCACGGCGACGACGGCCCGAAGTGGGGCCGCTGGTGGGCCGACGCGAAGCCGACCTTCAGCGCCACGCGCGCGGTCATGCGGGTGGAGCCCGGCGACGCTGCGCGCATTGTCGTCTCGACCCATGACCCGAGCCTCGGGCGGCCCCTGGTCCTGGCAGGACCTGGGCTTGCCCAGGACCCTGATTGGAGAGTCCCCGGGGACGCGACGGTGCGATACATGCTGCCGGCGGACGCCGCGGAGCTTGTGGACCTGATGGCGGCGGAAGGGGTCTTTGGATTCGAACGCCTGCCCGGCCCGAGGGGCTCGATCGGCCTCGATGGGCGGTCCCTGGAGGTTCAGCTCGACGGGCGCCGCAAGTCGTTCCGGTTTGCCGCGGGCCTGAGCCAAGCTTGGTTCTCTCGCATCCTCACGCGGGTCTTTGGCCTGGAGCGTCGCCTCGACTGGCAGGGTTACCTGGTCAAAGATCAGCACCAAGCGACCCGTGATCTCTTCCTCCAGGAAGAGCCTTGGTGGTCGTCCCATCCGGATGAGTCCGAGCGCGCCCAGCGGGTCGAAGAGCTGGCGTTTCAGTTCCTGGCCGCTGCCGAGCCGAAGGACCGCCAGGACGCGGTGCTCGATCTGATCGAGCTCGACGATGTGCACCAGACCGCGAGCTTCGATGACCTCACGAGGATTCAGGAGCTCATGGACGACGGTCCCGTGTTTGACGAGGGCGTGCGGCTGATGGCCGACCTTTGCCTGCGCGCGGCGGACCTCGACGGGTCCCCAGCTGACGAGTCCGGCCTCACGGACGGCCAGCGAGCCGCGGCCCAGCAGCTCATCGGTACCCTGCACTCTGCGTTTGGGTCCTTGGCCCTCACCAAGATCGAAGACGTCCTGCAGCGCCTTGACCGCACGGACGTGGTGGCCGCGGCGCAAGATTCCCGTGGCCTCCTACGCATGGCGGCGGCCGGAGTCTTTGGGGCAACGCCTGCGCCGAAGGACGAGGTGGCCCGTGCCAGCGAAGTGGAGATCCTCTTTGGCCTGGCCCTCGACGACGACGAAGACGTGCAGGTGGCGGCGATCCGCGCCCTGGGCGTGCTCAAGCCGGATCGAGCCGACAAGATGATCCTTCAGAGGGCGCGCGAGGGAGCGCCGCGGGTGCGAGCAGCCGCCCTTGAGGCGGTCGGGTTCTTCGGCGGCTCGGACGCTGTGGAAGTCCTTGTCCGCGGCCTCACCGACGTGGATGAGCGCTTTCACCTTCCGGCTGCCCGGGGGCTCGCACGCCTCGGGAGTCCTGAGACGTCGCCGCTTCTGGTGTCGCTCATGCGGTCCTCGATGACGCCCGCCATCCAGGCGGAGGCCAAGGCGGGGCTGATGCGGCTTGGCAAGCAGGCCTACCCTGATCTGGGGAGCGCCATGCGTTCCCAGGACCGTGGGCTCAGGCGTTCGGCTGCGTTGATCCTCAGCCGGCAGCTCGAGCCGAGGACCGTGCCCGTGCTGGCCCGCATTTGCCTTGAGGATCCATCGGACAAGGAAGTCATCGAGGAACTCGCGGTGTTGACCTGCGTGGACTACCGCGGAGACGATCTCCCGAGCGACGGCTACTACCGCTTCTGGGACGAGGCGGACCGGCGCGATTCCTTCGCATGGTTCGTGGCGGCCCTTGGGCGCCGGGGGCTTTCGACGCCGCCGCGGGAAGCCTTCGTGTCGCCCGGTACCGTCGAGTCCCGGGAGTACCTGCTCTCTCTGCTCGTGCAGTTCGAGGATGACGATGTCCTGCGCGAGCGTGCACGGCGGGAGCTCGAGCGGCTCGTTGGCGTTCCGCTCGGACGCATTCCCAAGGGCGAGCGGGCCCAGGGCGAATGGCTGGAAGGTCTCGTGCGAGTGATTCGGGGCGGAAGCGCCGATCCTGACGCGGCCGTCAAGGTGCCCGTGCCCGAGGAGCTCTGGCAGAGCGGCGACCAGGCCGAGGACGGACGCTAGCGGGTGGGGCGCGGGCCCGTGCTTAGCGGCGGCCTCCCACTGGCTTTCTCGTTGGGCATGTCCCTTCCAGCGCCGTGGGACCGCTGCATTTGGGCCCCGCAACTGGACCGCTCCGCCTTACGCTAGCGCAGAACCGTGACCCGAGAACTGCACTCCCCGTTCGGCGCAGGCCCCAAGGCCGTGCCGGGCCCCGATCGAGCGAAGCTCCTCGGCGTCGTCTTCAGCTTGATCGCGGCGGTCGGCGTGCCCCTCGCCGCGGCCCTCACCGTGAGCCCGCGTGCGGTGCTCGCGAGCGGACCGGTGCAGTCGATGCTGGACGTCCTGCGCGGCCCCTTCAACGAACGCGCGCTCGAGCGCATCGACGGACTTCGGCCGCTCATCGAGGCCTCCGCCAAGACGGCCAGCGTGGATCCGGCGCTCGTCGGCGCGATCATCTTCGCCGAGAGCCGTGGTGTGCCGGGGCAAACGTCGTCCGCAGGGGCCTTGGGTCTCATGCAGCTCGTGCCGGCCGCGGCCCGGGACGCGGCCAAGCGCTCGGGGATCGAAGTGCCCGCCGGGGACAAGAAGCTGATCGAGGCGCTGCTCCACGACAACGACCTCAATGTGTCGCTGGGGGCCGCGCACCTTGCCTGGCTTCTCGAGCACCGCGGCGAGTGGGGGGACGAGGCCGTCCTCGTGTCCTACAACGCGGGCCGGGCGAAGCTCTTCCGGTGGATCGAGCGTGAAGGGAGCTTCCTGGCGTGGGTCCAGGCCGAGGAGGCCCGCGCCCGGGCCGGGGAGCGCACCACAGGGTCCCTGGCCTATGCCCGTCAGGTCCTCGGAGTCCGGGCCACTCTCATGGACCGCTGGCGGTAGGGGAGGTCCCGTTTCCGTTACCCCGCTCGTTTCATGTGGGTCAGCGCCAACAGAAACGGGGATCGTTCGTGGTGGGTTGCTCGGGTCGTCTGGTTTCATAGCGCGTCCCGTCATCCATCCGGCCCCCAGCCGGACCCTCCCCGGCGGGCCCAAGCCATCGGGCTCCGCGCCTGACGGACTTATCCTCCCCCTTGTGTCTACCTATCTTCCCGTGACCGATAGCCAAGCCCTCAGTTCGGGTGAACTCGAAGCCCGGATCGAACAGGCCAGTGCCTGGACCAGCGATCTGACCGATGCGATGTCCGCGGTCCTCGTGGGTCAAAAGAGCCTGACGCGAAGCCTGATCCTTGGGCTGCTCTCCGGTGGGCACATCCTCCTGGAGGGGGTGCCCGGGCTCGCAAAGTCCCTCGCGGTGGCAGCCCTGGCCCAAGGGGTCAAGGCCAGTTTCGCGCGCCTTCAGTTCACCCCGGACCTCCTGCCCTCGGACCTCGTGGGTACGGAGATCTACAGCGTCAAGGACGGCACGTTCACCGTGCGTAAGGGCCCGCTCTTCGCGAACTTCGTGCTGGCCGACGAGATCAACCGCGCCCCCGCGAAGGTCCAGTCCGCGCTGCTTGAGGGCATGCAGGAGAAGCAGGTGTCCATCGGCGGCGAGACCTTCAAACTGCCTAACCCGTTCCTGGTCCTCGCGACCCAGAACCCCCTTGAGCAGGAGGGCACCTACCCGCTGCCGGAAGCCCAGCTCGATCGCTTCGCCCTCAAGGTCATCATGGACTACCCCTCGCGGGACGAGGAGCTCGAGATCCTCGACCGCATGGCGCGCACGTCGCCGCCGGAGACGATCCACGGCGTCGTGGACACGGACGCGATCATGGCCGCGCGCAAGCTCGTGGACCAGATCACCATCGCGCCGCCCCTGGCCAACTACATCGTCTCGATCGTCGAGGCCACCCGTGCTCCGGCCGCCCACGGGCTGAAGGAGCTCGAGCCCATGATCCAGTTCGGGGGCTCCCCGCGGGCCACCATCTGGCTGGCGCTTGCGTCCCGCGCGAGTGCCTTCATGGAGGGCCGCGCCTACGCGCGCCCCGACGACGTGAAGGCCGTGGCCCTCGAAGTGCTGCGCCACCGGATCCTGCCGACCTACGAGGCCGAAGCCGAAGGCGTCACCTCCGACGAGATCGTTCGCCGCGTGCTTGAGCGTGTTCCCCTCGACCGCTAACCCGAGAACCCCGGGAACCAAATACACGTGGGCTGGCTCACAGGAACTTCCGCCAGCGGAGGCACTTCCGAATCGGAAGGCGCCCCGCTGCTCGCTCCTTCGCTGATGGCGAGGGTGAGGGTCATTCAGATCCGCACCCACAGGCTCGTGAACACCGCCCTCGCCGGCGGCTACCGCAGCACCTTCCGCGGCCAAGGCATCGAATTCGAAGAGGTGCGTCCCTACCAGCCCGGGGACGAGGTGCGGGCCATCGATTGGAACGTGACGGCGCGCACCGGTGAGCCCTTCGTGAAGTCGTACCGCGAGGAGCGACAGCTGACGATCCATCTGCTGGTGGACACCGCGCTGGAGATGGACTTCGCCACGTTCGGGGAAACGAAGCGCGACGCGGCGGCGCAGCTGGCGGCCCTCATCGCCTTCGTAGCGATCCGCCACCAGGACCGGGTGGGCATGACCCTCTTCGGTCCCGAGCCGGGCTTGCACCTGGACCCCGGCCGCCAATCCCGCCACGTGCTGCGCCTCGTGCGCGAGATCCAGGCGGCGCCGATCACCAAGGGGCCTTCGTCCTTGGCGGCGGCCCTCGAGGGCCAAGAGCGCACCCTGAAGCGTCGTTCGATGGTGTTCTTGTTCAGCGACTTCGCCAGCGTCGGGCTCGACGGCGGGGAGGACGACGGCAAGGGCGGACGAAGCGCCGACTGGATGCGGTCCCTCGGTCGCTTGAGCGCCCGCCACGACGTCATCGCGGTGCGTCCGGTGGACCGCATCGAAAGAGAACTTCCCGAGGCCGGCGTGCTGCGCCTCGTGCGCATGGCGGACGGCGAAGTCGCCGAGGTCGACGGGCGACGGGCGAGTGTTCGCACGGCGTGGAAGGCTGCGGCGGACGCCAAGGACGCGGCCCTCGCCAAGGTGTTCCGCCGTGCACGCACCGAGTGGATTGACGTTCGCACCGACGGGGATCTCGCTGCGCCGCTGGTGGAGTTTTTCCGCCGCCGCGTGCAAGCACGCCCAGCAGGCGCCCCGGGGGGGAAGTCTTGACGGTGGCCCCTTGGACCCTGGGTGCGTGGCTGCTTCTGGCCACGTGCCCTGCACCCCCTGCGTTTGGGCAGGACGCGGCCCCGGAGGGCGAGGCCACGCAGGCGGCGAACGACGCCGAGGGCATCCTCTACACAGCAAGCCTCGAGGCCAGGGACGCGGGCACCGTGCCCCAGGTGGGCACGCCCGTCGTCTGGCGAATCGCCGCGGACCATCCGGCGCACAGCGGCGCAACGCTTCGGGTGCCGAGTGACCTGGGCTTCAGCTGGCAGCTCTTGGAGGAGCTCCAGAACGGCCCCCAGGAGGGCGATCCCACGGACGACACACGGACCGACGGCGCGGGTGCGAAGGACCTCGTGTTCGAAGCGGTGCTCATGCCCCTCGAGGGCGGCGAGCTCAGCGTTCCCGAGGTCACCATCGAGTTTGCGAGCGGATTCAGCCTGCCCATCGCATCGAAGACCATCGTCGTGCTGAATGCCCTCGCGGAATCGGAGGACGCCCCGCGGCCCGCGCCGGGTTTCCGTGAGGTGGAGGACCGCCGGGTAGGGGACCCGCGCACGGTGCTGGTCGCCCTGGCGGCACTCCTTCTCCTCCCGATCGGCTGGTTCGTCCTACGGAGGCTGAGGCGTCGCGGTGCAGAAGCCCACGGCGGGGCCTTGGCGCGTACCCCCGGGCAAGCCGTGGCGGCCCTTGATCCCTCCGCCGATCCGCGCGGGACGATGGCGGCCCTGACGCCCCACGTGCGGCGGGCGATGGAATCGCTTCGGGGCGAGTCGAATTCCGCGCTGACAGACACCGAATGGGCCGCATGGATGCGAGAGGCGGAAGGCGCGTCCTCCGGGATCCGAAGGGAAGCGGCCGACCTGGTGGACGAACTCGTGGAGGTGCGGTTCGGCGGCGGCGACCCGACGGTGTTCGCCGCGAAAGAAGCCCATACCAAGGCCCTTCTCCTGGTGCAGCGCGTGGAGGACCAAGGACCCGATGCTCCAGCGCCCAAGGCCCAGGCGAGCCTGCAAGGCGCCGCCCTAGCGCCGCTCTTTGCGCTCCAGGAGGCGGCCCGCAGCACGGCGGAGGAACGGTTCGAGATCTTCGGCATTGGCTTCGCCGATCCTTGGTTCCTCGCGGCGATCCCCGTGGCCCTCGTCCTGCTGTGGCGCGGGCGTGAATCGAAGCGCAGCGCCGCGGCCAGCGTGCCGACCATCGGTGGGCAGGGCGTCGCGCTCCAGGAAGGGCCCCTTCGCCGGCTCCTCGGAGCCATGCCCGCGGTGCTGCGGATCCTCGCCGCGGCGGCCATGATCGTGGCCCTGAGTCGCCCGCTCGAAGGCCGCATCGAAGCGCCCAAGGAAACCGAGGGCATCGACATCGCGCTTGTCATGGACCGCTCGAGCTCCATGGACCAGCGGGGTAGGCCATCGGAGCCGAGGCGCTTTGACATCGTCAGAAAAGTCGTGGCCGACTTCGCGGAGCGGCGCATGACCGACGAAGTGGGGGCGCGGGACAACGTGGCCCTGCTTGGCTTTGCGGGCTTCACGGACTTGCTTGTGCCATTCACCCTCGACGTGAAAGCGATGGGGGCTGTGCTAGACGAGGTCGACGTCGAAACGGAACGCTGGCTCGACGGCACGGCAATCGGGCGCGCCATGGCCCAGGCCATCGACATGCTTAAGGGCTCAAAGTCGAAGTCGAAGATCATCGTGCTGCTCACCGACGGCGAGCAGAACTCCCCGGGGATCCAGCCGATGACCGCGGCCAAGGTGGCTGAGGAACTCGGTATCCGGGTCTACACCGTATTCGCCGGGCCCAGAGAATTCGCGACGCGCACGCTCTTCGGGGACATCCGCCGCCAGAAGGTCGACGTCGGTGAGCTGCCCGAGATCGCCGAGATCACCGGTGGGCGCTTCTTCCACGCGGAGAACGAAGAGGAGCTCGAAGCGGCGTACGCCGCCATCGAGGAGCTCGAGCGGACGCCCCGCAAAGAAGAGACCTTCGCCGAGCGCTACGATCTCTACCCGCACTGGCTCCTGCCGGCCCTGATGCTCTACGCGCTGTCTGTTCTGCTCGGCGCGACCGTCTCCAGGAGGATCCCATGACGCGGTTCCCTTGCCTGGGCGCAGTCATCGATTCGTGGGTGCGCTTGGACTATTGGCCCTGGGTGCTCCTCGGGATCGTGCCGATGGTCATCGCTTGGTTCGCCGTGGGGCGCCTGCGCTCCATGTTGGGGCGCATCGCCGAGCCCCGGCACCTGGCGAAGCTTTTCCCGGGGCTGACTCGCAAGGCGGGCCCCGGCCGAGACCTGGCGCGTTGGATCAGTCGCCGCGGCCTTTGGCGCGGATTCCTGGCTGGGTCGGCCCTGGCCCTGGCGGCGTTGGCGTTGCTCGGTCCGGTGCGGGGCTATGCGCTGGTGCCCGTGGCGACGCGCCAGATCGACGTTGTCGTGGCCCTCGATACGTCCCGGTCGATGATGGTCGAGGACGTGCAGCCCAACCGCTTGGACCGGGCGAAGAACGAAATCAGCGCGCTCTTTGACGTGATGAAAGGGGAGCGGGTGGGGCTCGTGGCGTTCGCGGGGCTTGCGCGCAACGTGGCGCCCCTGACGAAGGACACCGAAACCGCGCGGTACTTCCTGGACCGCCTCAGCCCCAACGACAACCGCAAAGGGGGCACCGATATCGGCGCAGCCCTGCGCCTCGCCCTGGAGCGACTCGACGGGCAGAACGGCACCAACCAGGCCATCATCATCGTCACCGACGGTGAGGACCTTGGGGAAGCCGGGCTCGACGCTGCCCAGGAGGCCGCCGATCGCAAGGTGAAGGTGCACGTGCTCGGCATGGGCACGGCCACGGGTGGCAAGGTCCCCGACGGCCTGGGCGGCTACGTGGTGGACCCCACCGCGGAGGGCGGGCCCCAGGAAGTCGTCTCGAAGCTCGAGTCGGAATCCCTTGAGGCCATTGCGAAGGCCACGGGTGGGATCTACCTACAAGCCAAGGGGCGGGTCCTGCCCCTTGAAGAACTCTATCGCCGCGCGATCGCTCCCATGGAGGGCCGCGATCTCGTGGACGGGAAAGAGCGTGTGCCACGGGATCGTTACCAGTGGCCGCTGCTTCTCGCGCTCCTTCTCCTCATGCTCGAAGGCTCCCTTCGGGAGACGCGCTCATGATCGAAACGCATCCGATGTCCAGCCCTGGGGCCCCGCGCGCTACCGCTCGGGGACGCATGGCGAGTCTGGCGCTCGCTGCGGCCATGGTCCTCGGGACCTCTGGTTGCGACGAGCCCGCCCCCGACGGCCCTGAGCCGTGGGACGGCACTCTCCGGGACGGCGTGGTCGCCATGCAGGCGAGCGCCGAGGCCGGTGATTTCGTCGAGGCCCTCGGCGTTGCTGATCGCATCCTGGCGCCGGACCGCTTCGCTCTCTTTCGCCAGCGCCTCGGTGTCTGGACAGGAGGCGCGTCCGAGTCGGCGCTTCGGCCCCTGACCCAGGCGCTGGACTGGGTCGGCATCGATGCCCTGCAGGACGAGGATCGGGGCGAGGTCGAATACGCGCGCGGGCAGGTGGAACTCCTCCGCGGCGCGCAGCAAGAAGAGGCGGTCCTCGGCTACGACGCGGAGCAGTGCATGGAGCGCGCCCGCGCGGCGGGCGGCGCGGCGCGTCCCGACGCCCTGACCGTGATGGGTACGATCATGCTGCTGCGCGCGGAGGAGGTGCGCGCCACGATTCCAGAGATCGCCCAGGCGAACGGACAAGGCGCCCAGCCTGGACAGCCTCCGATACCTGTCTCTTATACACATCTGACGCTGCCGACGATATGCAGTGTGTA
>CAJXRJ010000098.1 GCA_913058555.1 uncultured bacterium | reverse complement strand
GCTTCTCCAAGGTCAAGGGCGGAAGGCGCCGTCGATACCGCTGCACGGCATGCGGCAAGACCTTCGGCATTCGGACGGGAACGCCCTACCAACGCCTCCAGCACGCCATGGCCCGGTTCGACCGCGTCGCCGCTCTGAGCGTCGAGGGCGTCAACAAGTCCGCCATTGCGCGGCTCGAGGGCCTCTCTTGGAACACGGTCGCGCGCTGGCTGGAGTTGGCCGCGGCACTCGCGCGCCGCTTCAACGCGAAGCACCTGCGCGGCCACGAACTCGTTGAGCTGCAGTTCGACGAGATGAACACGTTTCTTCAGAGCCGCAAGCGACAGACATGGGTATTCGCAGGCATCGACGTCTGGTCGCGCCTTTGGCCTGCAACGCTCGTTGGCTCCCGCACGTATCGCAACACTAGGCGATTCGTCCGAAGCGTCGCAGATACGAGCAACGGTGGGGGGACGCCGCTCATCACGACCGACGGCTTCAAGTTCTACGTGCCCACGATTCGACACGTGTTTGGCCCCGGGTGCGTACTTGCCCAGGTCATCAAGAAGATCAGGCGCAACCGAGTCGTGCGAGTGGGCACGAAGCTGATCGTGGGTTCAGAGTGGCGCCTTGCCGATGCGCTCGAAGAGTCCGAGGACTCGACGAAGCTCAACACTGCGTTCATCGAGCGGTTGAACCTCACGATTCGTCAGGGTTGCGCCTACCTACGTCGGCGGTCCCCATGTCACGCGCGGAAGAGGCGGACGCTGGACGACCATCTGGAGCTCTTCCGCTGCTTCTACAACTTCATGCGGCCGCACGGCGCGCTGAGGTTCGGGAAGTTGACGCGGACACCGGCGATGCAGGCCGGGCTCGCGAAGAAGCAGATCAGCTTCAGGGACATCTTCACCGCGCGCGGGGAGGCGGCCCGGTTTGCCGTTGTCAGATCGGCTGCGGTGCCGTATCACGAACCAGTCGCGGGGCTCAGGCTGGCCGCGTAGCAACAGCGGATGAAGGAAGCACCGCGAGTGGGAGGTTTTACGCTTCGAACCCGCCATCGTTGCTGTAATCCTACCCTGCGATGACTTAGCCACGATCTGCGATTAATTACGAAGACAACCCAATAACGAATCAATGTATACTGCTCTATTTCTCGCCATTCTACCCTCTGGGGTCACCCACAAACTTCCTTCATCTGATGTTGCCGAGGCGCTGGCTTATACCGTCGAGGGAGTGTACGGACAATCAGTCGGGTTCGAGCTGAAGCGTGATACATGGGTCGCTTTCCGCGAGGGAGAGGCCCGCCTTGCCGATACCCGTATTGGAGGAGCCATCCAGGGTGTAATGGGCCTGGAAATGGACCTCGAGCAAACGATTCAGCCGTACATTGACCTTGCGGGAGCAGTCTCACTGTTGAGCAGCTATGAGCCTTCTTATGAGTGGGACGCTATCACAATCGAACGGTCAACCTTGCAGCTCGGCGACCGGACTCTGACCAATATCAAGGGGCTAAATGGAAATGATGTTTACACCGCATCTTCACCTGGCCTGCACATTTACGCCCCAATCGATTGGCCAGAGCTCCTAGCGACTGACAAAGCTGGGCTAGCTGGCGAAACCCGGCTCGAAACCCATGTGCTAGCTCCGATGCCGTTCAGGTCGATCCCGGGAGGCACGTGGCTAGAAACAGCAACCTGGGATGCATCTTCAGGCCTCTCTGGTGCGAGTGGCAACCAGCGCGTAATCCTCGCAACGCCCGCGGCAGTCGCGGCGGCCACAGGAGAATCGTACACCTTCGTATTTGAGAGAATTCTGGGCACAATGGTTCCTGTGTTCAACTCTTACGTCACTGAGGACGACGAGTCATGGGTAGTTCACGCTTATAGCACGGTCTCTCATCCTGTAACTGGAGCTCTCGTTCCCTTCCCAAGAGGCTTTGTTGAATTCGAGATCTCAGAAGACAGCTTCGAGCTCTCACGCGGAACTGTTGAGCTAGGAATTCCGCCGACCTCCTACGACGAGCTCCGCCTCCCTTGCCGAAGTGACGCGCGACTTCTGCCTAGTGAGGGAGTCCTAACCCCATTGGAATTGAGTACATTCAATGCGCTTGATTTCTCTTCATGGCCGGGCAGAATGCAGAATCTTGTTGTGCAAACCCCTGGATAGGCAAGGGAAAAGCTGCCCCACGTATGGTTGCTGCTGGTACGACGGCGGTGCCGATCGCCTTCGACTAGCCGTGACTGACAAAGTTCACGAGCTGTTAGACCCGCATGAAGGCGGAGCTCTACCTTGAGTTGGTCGACGCAGCGCCCCGGCTAAGCGGACGCTGAAACGAATGCAAACTGGTTGCTCCTAGAAGTGGTCGGTGAAATCGGAGCCACTGACAGGGCAAGAATTAGTTACGTGAGATAGGGTCGCTGGCACTCAGCCATGACGAAACGACAGCGCAGAACCCACAGCCCAGAGTTCAAGGCCCGCGTGGCCCTAGAGGCACTGAAGGGCATCAAGCCGATCCATGAGATCGTCTCCTCCAACGAGATCCATCCAGTCCAGGTCTCCCAATGGAAGAAGGAGCTCCAGGCAAACATGGCGGCGATCTTCGAGAGGAAGAACGCGGCTGACCAAGGAGCCAAAGACGACGAGAAGAAGATCGAGCGGCTCGAGCGAAAGGTCGGTCAGCTAGTGATCGAGCGGGACTGGCTTGCAAAAAAGTCCAAGGAGCTGGGGATCGACTGATGAGGAAGCAGCTCATCGACCCGTCGGGCACGCGGGCGATCCTTTCGGCCCCCGCGACGCCGTCCCCATCGATGGCATCAGCCGCGTCCGCTGCTGTGTCGACTGCCTTCCTATCGGACGCGGGCCTGACGATCACGGAGAACACGAAGGATCGCTATGGCAACCTCAGGAAGGGGTTCTTCAGCGGAAAGGCGAAGGGCACATGGGGCACGACTTTCTCCGTCGACGCGACCATTGACAGCTCCACGGTCGATCCAGCTACGGGCGACTTCTATATCTACCTGCAGTTCGTAAGGTACGGAGAATTCATCGGGTATAGCTGCAGCAACGGGAGCCCCGACTGCGAGATCTTTCGCGAGTACGAGTTTGTCGAATGGACATTCGATGAACTCCCGCCAAGCTACATCAACCCGAATCCACCGGAGTCCTGGCCCGCCAATTTGGGCACTGACAACTTCGAGCTTCAGCCGGAGGGCACAGGGTGCTTCAAGGTCCTGATTGCAGAGTCCTACCTGATTATGTCCGGACATCCTCGGTACAACGACATCAAGAAACGGCTCCAAGATGAGTACGAGAAGCAGAAGAAGGGACCGAAGGGAAACGCTTGGACGGATCCGTTCGGCGAAACTAGTTCGGTTGGCGGGTTTAGTGCTGGCGCTTCGGACGCCGATGGCAACGGCCACGAAGATGTGACGGAGACATCGAGCGTCGACTCGACGCGCGACATGATCAAGGACGACCCGAGCGGCGATCACTGGGCTTCCTTGCCGACGCCCCCGCCGACCCAGCTGATTCCCAACCCGTCACCGATCTCGCAATCTCTCACGCTAGATTGGGACACCTGTGGAGGTTCGGACTTCACACCGACCCCGGGAGTTGGCCTCTAATGTTTAAGCTCAACAGGACTCACACCATGGCATCTTCGTCAACCCGATCCCGACGAGTGAATCTTCGAAGCGCGACCATCGCCGGTGCATTACTGCTGCTCGCGCCGATCTCGGCTGCAGTCGGATTCGTCGTGTATAAGACACAAACGCAGTCTCCTCCGCTGACCTCGTTCATGCAGAGCCTAGCCACACTGCCAGCGACCGTCACGGTCCACGTGTACGGCCCCGACGGCCTGCCTTGGACGCAAGAGATCGATCTCCATCTTCAGTTCCTGCCCTCCCAGTGGCAGGCAAGTGACAGCGCCGTCCCCGACTCAAGTGGCTCCGCCGTGTTCGACCTCGACGTGCCGATTAGCATTGCGAACGCGGAGGCGGCGGCCATCTCAATCTGGAAAGCTCCGGAAGACATCCTTCCTGGCCTCCGCGACCAGGTCTTCTTGGATCCGCAACGTGGAGTCGCAGGCTTCCTCAACCTGGGCAAACTGAAGCCCTCTGGCACGGGTCAGTCCTACGCTGCCACCGCGACCGTCAACCTTGCGGAGCCCCCGCTCTTCGGTTCCATGGCCCTGATTAGGGACCCCAACTGCTCCGGAGATCCGCTGCGGTTGGCCGTTTTGGACTTCAACCCGAGAGTCCTGGGGAACGAAGAGATCGAGCTCCACCGCGTCACCGAGATGACCTCGGTGCCACAGGGCCTCACGTCGCTCAATCTCTATCGGTGGAGCCGTGCCGGAGCGGCGCATATCGGCCTTTTCGGGCCGAACGACTCGCTCCTGTACACCGAAGGTCTGAGGCGCGGTGGAGTGCTCACCGCCAATGTGGAGTGTGAAGTGGAACTGTCCGTCTCCGTGGACCTAGCAATCCACGCCGACGCCTATCGTGTGATCATCGTCCCTCCGAACTTTCACGAACCCAATTCGCAGGCGCCGACGGGGGCAGATGTCTCGTTCGACGCTCAATCACGCCGATCCGCGCGCTACGAGAACGTCGACCCACAGAGCTCGGCCCCACAGGTCTTCGTTCACCGTGGTTCGCCGCTCGTGGTCGAGCTTTGGGGGCGGACGACCGCGGCAAGCGGTGAGTACGACTTCGCCCTGCTGAGCTTCGAGAGCGTTGCTGCTGGGACGACGGCGGTGTCGATCGCCTTCGACTAGCCGTGACTGACCAAGTTCACGAGCAGTTAGACCCGCATGAAGGCGGAGCTCTACCCATCAAGAAGATCAAGCGCAACAACGGATGAAGGAAGCACCACGTACCTTAACGTAAGTGAGATATGCAAAATTCGCTGGAAGATATACGGAATTGAAATCGGCCACTGGACAACACTCTAGCGGCGAAGCGTAAGTGGTCGCGCTTCGACATTTTAGCTTCAACAACATTGCATCCATGACACTCGATCGTACTGTTCGGCCTAGCTGGCGTGAAAAGAGCGCCAAAACTTCTTACTACATCCTTGCTGCTGCAGCTGTAGCTTGGGCGACGCTGGTGATTGTCAATTCGGAGGACATGAAGGGGGAGCCGCGGACCTTCATGACGATATCCCTTGCGCTCTCAGTGTTGCTTATGACACTCGTTTGCCTTGCAAAAATAAGAACGTTATGGGGGAAGCGTGCGGTCGCAGCTTCGCCTCAAGGGTCACGCTGGGTGCGCTGGTTCATCGCCACCTCGTTCTTTCTATTTGCGGCAAGCTATTACATATCGACATTGCCTAGGTAGCCGCTAGCAGCCCATTGAAGAGGACGGCTGTCCAGAATGGTGTCCATCGAACGCCTCGCGGCGATGTGCAGATCCTCCAAATGGCTCGCTATTCGTCGATCTGTGCACCTCGCGAGGCGTCCGATGGACACCATTCTGAACAGCCGCCCGCCTCAGGCGCAATGAATGAGGGCGCGGGTGTCAAACGGGTAAGCGTCGCTTGAACCTGTGTATCGCCAATTTGCGGAGATCGATGATTGGGAGTTTCTCTCTAAACAGGGGAAAGAGCGTAGACTTGAGCAAGTCCTGCTGTGTGAGCCAGGGGGATTCGCGTTCTTCGAGGGACCCTAGGGGCGTTGGTTTACCACATGGAGGTCGTTCCGGACATGATTGAGGCGCTTGGGATGCCTCGACTCGTGTCGGACCCTAATTGCAAATTTAAGTACATTCGGTATGTCACCTAAGCCTATGTGGAGTGAATTCAAGGCGTTTTGCTGTGTTGCCGATGGAAGATCACACGTGCGAGGACGAGTAACTAATGCTTTGCACGCCGGTGCCGCATCTCAATCATTGGGCGATGGCTATGGCCTCGCTGCCAACCTCCTGGTAAGCCTTGAGTGTGATGATGACGCCATATCGCATGAAGCCTTTAACGGTCTTGCCGAACAGCTGGTTCGGCTGCACCCTTTAGCCGTATATTGCTTTGGCAGTGCAGCCGCAGATGCCGAATGGATTGTCTTGGATTCTGACATTTTGTTTAATAGCGACCCTGGAAATATACTGATACGCGGGCGTGGTGCGGCTGATGTTTGCGAGGTGACTGGGGAACTGATATCTCTTCATGCCCCGCACGAAACATCCTCCACCGAGGAGGTGTTTGTACTAGTAATCGGAGAGGCAGGCCGTGACCTTGACTGGATGACCGAAACGTCAAATCGGATTGCGGAGCTCCTCCAATCAATGTGAGGCGCCGGGTGGCCCCGGGTCGTTACCTCCCCGGGGCTCCCACAGATCCGTCTGTGAGAAGGCCGAAGTGTCCCGTCGATCAGCCGAGGCATTGAAGGCTGTTAGGGGCCCTCTGGGGGCCCGAACGCACAGGGTCGCATGACTTCAAGAATCGGAGCATCGGGTTCACCCTTGGTTCTCCACAAGTTCACCTCTGGCGGTCCTCTCTGATGGCGCGCAATGCGCGTTCCTAAGGGCCAGTGGCACCTGCTCCGTATCGGAGCAGAGGCGCGACAAGGCGCAGGTAAGGCTGGATGGTCAGGCCCCAAAGAGCGCACATGCGACGGACGCAATCCTGCGTCCAATTCCAAGCGCAACTCCAAGGACGCCACCATGGCTCACGACTCCCCGACATCGCGGTTCCTCACGCAGCTCCGCGCCGACGGACGCTCGCCGCACACCATCCGGCAGTACGCTCGCCACCTTTCGCTCCTTGGCCGCTGGTGGGGCCGTGAGCACCCTGGCGACGACATCGCCGCGATCGGGCATCAGGGATTGGCGAGCTTCCTCGCTTCCGACGACGCGCTCCTGCGGGCCGACGGTGAGCCGAAGAAGGCAGCTTCGATGAACGCGCTGAGGACGAGCCTCCGGGGCTTCTTCGACTACCTTCACCGGTCGGGGGCCCTTGTATCGAACCCGGCGCGCGTCGTGCGGATGGCGCGAACCAGCAGCTCGGCGCCCCAACCCTTGAAGCCCGCGGAAAACGAGAGGCTGCGCGCGGCGCTTGCCACGGCGACCACGAAGGCGGAACGACGGGATCAGGCCCTCTTCACCTTCCTGCTCACCACAGGGGCCCGCCTGAGCTCCGCCCTGGCGCTGCAGGTCGGCGACCTGGACCTGAACGCTCATGAGGCCCGCCTGCGCGAGCTGAAGGGCGGAGGGGCCCTCACCGTCTACCTCGACATGGCCGTGGTCTGGATGCTGAAGCACGAACTTGGTAGCCGCCGCGATGGCCACGTGTTCGGCAGCTCAACAGGTTCCCGCCTCACGGCCCGTCACGCCCAACGCCGGTTCGAGCTGTGGCGCGATCGAGCGGGCCTTCCGAAGCGGTACTCGCCTCACAGCCTGCGCCACACCTTCGCGACCCTTTTGTACGAACGCACCGGCGACATCCTCGTGGTGAAGGAGGCGCTGGGGCATCGGGCGATCACGTCGACCATGGTGTACGCGAAGGCGGGACCCGCGCGAGTCAGGGCGGCGGTGCTCGGTTGACATTCTGACTTTGCACGGCAAAGCCTTGTGGCCTACAATGGCGACAGCGGCGCCCCTCAACTCCAAGCGACTAACTCCAAGATTCGGCGCGCCGCCAGATCCAGTCTCCAAGGAGGAGCAGAGTTATGTCAACGGACTTGGACCGAACGACGCTTGACGTTGAGTGGGTGCCGATCGCCAGGCTGCGCGCGAACCCGGCCAACCCACGGAAGAACGACGAGGCGGTGCCGCATGTCGCTGCCTCCCTCAAACGCTTCGGGTGGCGCCAGCCGCTCGTTGCCCGTCCCGACGGTGAGCTGATCGCTGGACACACGCGGCTGAAGGCAGCCATTGAGCTGGGCTTCGAAGATGTGCCCGTGGCCTGGTTCAACGGATCCTCGATCGAGGCCGCCGCATACGGAATCGCCGACAATCGAACTGCTGAGTTCGCTGAGTGGGACGACGCGGCACTGGCGCAGCTGCTGGTCGAACTTCGTTCCGAGGATGCGCTCGACGGTGTTGGGTTCGATGAGACCGAGATCGATGCGCTGCTCAACGAGCTCACCCCAGACGACGACACTGACGTCGACGACCAGGGCCCGCCGGAGCTGCGCCCAACGGCCGTCTCGCGTACGGGGGACGTGTGGTGCTTGGGGGAGCATAGGCTGCTCGCGGGGGACTCAACAGACAAGGCCTCTTATGACGTCCTCCTTGAGGGGGCGAAGGCTGACCTCGTCTGGACAGACCCGCCCTATGGCGTGGCCTATGTAGGAGGCACAGCTCAAGCTCTCACCATCCAGAATGACGAACTCACCGGCGACGACCTGCAGCGGCTGCTCTCGGACGCCCTCGGCCAGGCGGCTGCGGCATGCAGGCCCGGAGCGGCCTGGTATGTCGCGGCTCCGGCGGGACCGAACTTCCTCGAGTTCGGGCATGTGCTCCGCGGCCTCGGCATCTGGAGACAGACCCTCGTCTGGGAGAAGGATCAGTTCGTCCTCGGCCGCAGCGACTTTCACTACCGCCACGAGGCCCTCTTCTACGGCTGGGTCCCCGGCGCTGCACATCAAGCTCCACCGACGCGTGATCAAGACACGATCTGGCAGTGCGACAGGCCCAAGGCGTCGCCTGATCACCCGACGACGAAGCCAGTAGAACTTGTCGTGCGTGCCATCGAGACCAGCTCGGACCGAGGTGCAGTCGTACTGGACCCGTTCGCCGGTTCAGGGACGACGATCATCGCGGCGGAGCAGGCGGGCCGGCGCGCGCGAGCTATCGAGTTGGACCCACGCTACTGTGATGTTGCGGTTAGGCGCTGGAGCGAAGCTATGGGCGATTCAGCTCGACTCGCATCCACGGATCAGACCTTCGCCGAGGTTGAGGCCGAGCGAGGTGGCGAGTGAGCAACCGCATTCCAGGCGACGCGTTCGAGGCGTACTTCGCCCTCGGAATCGACCGTTCGTACCAGACGATCGCTGACCGCTACGGCGTCTCCAAGACGGCCGTGGTGAAGTGCGCCAACAGGGAGGGCTGGCAGGAGCGCATCCGTGACCGTGAAGCCAAGGCCCGCGCCACGGCCGACAAGGAGGCCGTGGAGGGCCTCGAAGCTATCAACCGGCGCCACCTGAAAGCCGTTCGGGTCGTGCAGGCGAAGGCCTTGGAGGCGCTTCGAAGCAAGCCACTGAAGACAGCGATGGAAGCGGTGAGGGCTCTCGACCTGGCGATCAAGCAGGAGCGCCTCGTCGTGGGGGAGCCGACCGATCGGTCAGTCGTGAGCGTCGAGGAGGCGATACGACGTGAGTACAACAGGTGGCTCATGGTCGATGGGGACGGCGGGGACCACCGCGACGGAGGTGACGACGGTGAGTGAGCCGAAGCTCGACAAGGAGAAGTTCTTCGCAGACATCGGCTACGAGCCGCACGAGGGGCAGTGGGAGATCCATCGTTCAAAAGCTCCGAGGCGAATAGTTGCCTGTGGGGTTCGTTGGGGCAAGACAGTCTGTGCCGCGCACGAAGCCCTTGCCGCGGCCATGGAGCCAAAGAAGCGGTCCATCGGCTGGGTAGTAGCGCCGACGTACGACCTCGCCGACCGTGTCTTTCGGGAGATCGAGATCGCGGCGATGTCGCATCTCAAGCACCGCGTCATTTCGATGAAGTCCCATGAACGTCGCCTCGTGATCCGGAACATGGCCGGCGGCGTTTCGGAGGTGCGGGCGAAGAGCGCTGACAACCCGGTGTCGCTGCTCGGTGAGGGCCTCGACTGGCTGGTCGTCGACGAGGCCGCCCGCCTGAAGCCGTCCATCTGGGAGAGCCACCTAAGTCAACGCTTGATCGACAAGCAGGGGTGGGCACTATTGATCTCCACGCCGCTCGGCAAGGGCTACTTCTGGTCGCTGTTCCGGCGCGGGCAGGGCGCTGACGCGGCATTCGAGAGTTGGAACCAGCCCTCATGGCGGAACCCGATCCTCCCCAAGGCCGCGATCGAGGAGGAACGTGCGCGCCTCCCGGAGCGTGTCTTCGCCCAGGAGTACGGTGCGGAGTTCGTCGAAGGCGCGGGCGCCGTCTTCAGGAACGTCCGTGAGGCCGCGACGGGGGAGCTGTCTCCGCCCGTGGCAGGCGAGTCCTACTACGCAGGCGTGGACCTCGCGAAGGTCGCTGACTACACCGTCATCGTCATCATGAACAGGCGTGGTGAGGTGGTCTTCGTGGACCGCTTCCACAAGATCGACTGGGGGCAGCAGGTTGACCGGATTCGTGGTGCGGCGCGGCGCTACAACCATGCGTCGATGCTGGTCGACTCGACCGGGGTGGGCGAGCCCATCTACGAGGACCTGGTGCGGGCGGGGTGCAACGTGCAACCGTACAAGCTCACGGCGAGCAGCAAAGCTTCGCTGATCGACGCCTTGGCATTAAGGTTCGAGCGCCGGGACATTGTGATCCCGAGGCCGGCTGTGTGGCCGGAAGGCGTGGCCGAGCTGGAAGCCTTCGAGTACTCCACTACGGCTACCGGGCACGTGAAGACGGGAGCGCCGTCGGGGACCCACGACGACACCGTCATCGCCCTGGCGCTGGCCAGCTGGCACATGAAGAAGTCCTCGGCGCCGGCCTTGATCAAGTCCTTCGTGTCTGCCGATGACGCGGTCTACTTCCTGAACACGGGGGTGGACCGCACGTCACTGCGCCTGGGGGGCCGGCGAAGGGCTCCCCGGCGCGGGTGGCGGCGGATTCAGCTGTAATGCAATCGGAGGCAAGTGCTTTGCGCACCATGGGCGCGGGTTGAGACCTAGGCGCACATGTCTCACCATGGCGGGATGGCTTCGAATAACCATGAGTCAGGTGATGAACGCCCGCGACCCAGACCAGGAGACATTGCCGATCTCGCGATGCGACTGAGAGATGCGGCGAACGAACTGGAGTTGGCGCGAGGGTTGGAGGAAACACACCGCGCTTCCGTGATGGGGCTGTTGGAGGCGGCCAAAAGGTGTGCGGAGCCTTACGTCCGCACCGTAGGTAGTCATGTCGTTATCGCTGACGGGGCATACGATCCCGAGGTACAGCTGACAAAGTTCTCGTCGGACCGGCTTCCAGGGTATGTAGGCGCGCTTGTCCGAGCTGCCGACCGTGCACAGGTCAATGTCTCGACGGTTGCCTCTCGGCTCACAGCCATGACGGGTGGCGGTGATGTCGCGGCCGATATGGAGAGGGTTCTGGTCGCGCTCGCTGGGGCGTTCTCGCTCGACGACGACGCGGCGACGGATGCCAAGACGCTGATTGATTTGGTTTCGCGAAAGCACGGCGGGACGTTGGTGCCAATCCACCTCTACTTTGAGCAGGTCGTGTCGGCGCTCCGCGTGGATGGCGTGCACCGGGTGCTCCTTGGAGCCGAACAGGATTCACCGGAAGCCTCCATTGAGAGCACTGCGAGCGCGGATGGAGAGCGCCAGCAACCACCACGCGAGCTCTCGAAGCTTCGAGACCGCCAGCTCGATGTCCTCGCACTCCTCAGAGACCAAGAGACGATCACTCGCGAGGCTTTGGCGGAGAACCTCAAGGTGTCCACGAGCACGGTGGACAACGAGGTGAGTTCGATCCGCAAGGCCCTCGGTAAGGATGCGATCGAATCGTCAAAGGCAGGCCTACGCATCGGCGTCGTCGGGCTCAAGTACATCAACTCGGTCAAGCCGATATGCTAATTCATGCCTGCCTTATCCTCCCAAATCTTGTGAGCCTCACACCGCACCTTCTGTGAGGATCGCAAGGGCCGGTTCTGTCCTGATGACCGCGTCGTCGACCATGGTGGTCGGTGTACCGAATTCAGAGACATGGACACTTCACTCACGACCCGCGAGGTCGCGGCGCTTCTCGGCTCGACGGAGCCAAGGCTCAATCACCTGATCCGGACCGGCCGGATCAGCCCCTCTCCTTCCCTTCGCGCTGGCCGGCGATTCTGGGCACCTAGCGAGGTCTCAAGCGCAGCCAAAGCATTAGGCGTCGCTTCCGCTCAGGGCTATGACCGCGCCGCGCGCCCCGAGTCAGCGCCGTCGATTGCCGAAAGCCTGGACGTCGCATACGACCGCCTATCGGACAGCTCGAGGGTTGACCCTCAGCTCCAAAGCGACACCGAGGAGGTGTCGGAATGAGCGGTTCAGCGGGCGAAACCTCGGCGTCATCCGGGGATGCCGACGATGCCGCGGCCAAATCAGCGTCGAGCGGTCAGGGTGAATCCTTGGCTCCTACGGACCGTGATGTCCTTGCCCGAGAGGCCGCAGCGGCCCACGGGAGAGGCTGGCATCTAACACCCCTGAAGGGAAAGGTGCCGCGCCTGAAGGCTTGGCCGTCAAAGCCGGCGCCGACGCTCCGGCAACTTCAGAAGTGGGCCGGGGAGGGCAACCTCGGCCTGCGTACCGGGCAGGTCTCGGGAGTGGTCGTCATCGATGACGACACCGAAGATCTCTCCGCAGCGAAAACACTCGATCTGCCAGCGACGGTGACTGCAGTCACAGGAAGCGGGAAGCGGCACTACTACTTTCGTTCCGCTGACTTCGACATCGGCAACAGCGCCGGCAGACTCATGGAAGGCGTGGACGTTCGCGGGAAGGCTGGAGTTGTGGTCTACCCCGGCTCCCTCCACCCCGAGACTGGCAATGAATACACCTGGCTGGATGGGCACGACCCCGAGTCCATCGAACTCGCCGATCTCCCACCGCACCTGATCGACAAGCACAGGCTTACAGTCAAGCGTGCACCCGTCACCGGGAATGCTCGCATCAAGCGCGTCGCCACCAAGCAGCTGGACGCCGAGTGCAAGCGAGTGCGCGAGGCGGTGGAGGGGCAGCGCAACGACACCCTAAATCGCGCTGCTTACCTGATGGGCGGATTCGTTGCACATGGAGCGATCGAGTCGTCAGAGGCCTCCACGGCGCTTGTCGAGGCTGCGCTTGCTTGCGGCCTGGGTTTGGAGGAGGCGGCGGCGACCGCCCGTAGTGGGCTTTCAAGTGGAGTGAGCGAGCCACTCGACCGGGATGAGCTACTGGAGCGCGCCGGGATCGTCATCGGCAGTTGGGATGCCGAACTTCCCGCGCCGCCGCAAGACGCTGACAAGCGCCCTGAAATCATGGTGATGCCGGGATCTCTACCAGAGGCCGCTGCCGCGGCTGTGGACGTGCTCGGGAGCGCGAGTCCCCCGATCGTCTTTGCCCGCGGAGGGGTCCTTGTTAGAACGGTCCGCGAGGAACCGATCGCTGCTGCGGATGCGCTTGCAGGGCGACCTGGGCGCCTGGCAATCGTCGACGTGACGCTCGACTGGCTGCGGGTGACGCTAACACGCTTGATAATGTTCCTTCGCTTCGAGAAGAAGGGGGAGCAGTGGCTGCCGATTGACTGTCCGGTGCCCATCGTCAAGTCTGTGATGGCGATGAGTGGAGAGTGGAACGTCCAGTCACTCCTCTCAGTCGTCAGCGCCCCGACGCTTAGACCTGACGGGACCGTGGTTGATCGTGAGGGCTATGACGCGAAGTCGCGGATCATCCTCGACTATCGTGGCACCACATTCGAACAGGTGCCCGAGTCGCCGAGTCGAGAAGACGCAGTTCGTGCGCTCGATACACTTGGCGTGGTGCTGAAGGACTTTCCGTTCAGCACGCCAGCGGACCGTTCTGTCGCCCTCGCTGCGATCCTCACAGGGCTCGTTCGTCCAATACTCCCTACGGCGCCCCTGACCGTCTTTTCGGCGCCGACCATGGGGTCGGGCAAGACACTTCTCGCGGATGTTGTGGCGCTGATCGGCACTGGTAGTATCGCCGCGCTAATGCCCCAGGGCAAGGACGAGGAGGAGGAGCGGAAGCGGCTGCTTGCGATCCTGAAGGAGGGCAGCGCCGTTGCGGTGATCGACAACGTTGATCGACCACTTGAAGGTGGCCCTCTTTGCGCTGCTCTGACGACACAGGTATTCAAAGATCGGGTCTTGGGCTCGACGCTGATGGCCGCGTACCCGACGTCGGTGACGTGGATCGCCACTGGTAACAACGTGATCGTGAGGGGGGACTTGGTTTCGCGAACGCTCGTTGCATACCTCGACGCCGGCGTCGAGCGCCCCGAAGAGCGTGACTTTGATGTCGACCTCCGGAAGTACATCCCTGCGAATCGCGGCCGCCTTGTCGTCGCGGGCCTCACACTCCTGCGAGCCTATATTGTCGCCGGTAAGCCGAGCATGGGGCTGACCACCTTCGGTCGCTTCGAAGACTGGTCGGATCTGATTAGGTCTGCCCTGGTGTGGGCTGGGTGCGCCGATCCGTGCGGAGTGCGCGAACGCTTGGAAGAGGACGACCCGGAGCGGCAGATTCTGCGCAACGTCCAAGTCCAGTGGCACAGGGCGTTCTGTCAGGCTGCTCTGACCGCCGCAGAGGTCGTGCAGCAAGTTCTCACCGGCGGTGAACCGTTTTCAGGACTCCGCGCAGCCCTGAAGGAGATTGCAGGTGGCTCCGGTGGAGAGATCGACTCGCGAAAGCTCGGCAACTGGATTCGTCACCGGCAGGGTCGGATCGAGGGAGGCCTCCGCTTCATAAACGCTGGCAAACGGCACAACGTCGCGACTTGGGCCGTCGAGGAAGTTGGTCCTGACGGATCGAGTCGCTCATGCTCCAAGGCACCTGAGTCAGGCCCGCTTCTCGCCGAGAGCTCGCGGCGCCCATGCGAAGAAGGTGGGGGCGCTGATGAAGGG
>CAJXRJ010000097.1 GCA_913058555.1 uncultured bacterium | reverse complement strand
TGCATATCGTCGGCAGCGTCAGATGTGTATAAGAGACAGATAACAGTCTGCATGTGCTGTCGATCCAGAGCACGTACGCTCGCTTCGACCGGGTGACGATTGAGGGCGGCTTCGGTTCCAACGTTGCTACCGGCGCTGCGGTCAACGTCACCGGGCCGGACCCCAGTCAACTCAGGTTCATCCAGTGCACGTTCCGGCGGAACCGTGCGGACCTCGGCGGAGCGGCTGTCGCGACCCAAACCACCAACTCAAGCCTTCGGTTCTTCGAGTGTCTGTTCGATGACAATCGCGTGGGGAGCCTGGGCGGCGGGATCTACGCTCAGAACCCGCAGTCGGTTGTCGTGGAGAGGTGCGAGTTTCGCGGCAACAGTGCTGGGGGCGGAGGCGCCATCTGCGCGGCCTTCGGCGCGACCGTGATGGTCAAGGACTCTGTCATCACTGACAACGAGGCCCGGGGGCCGCTCGGTGGCGGCGCGATCTGCACTTACCAAGGTGGCGACGTTCAGGTGGCTAGCTCAACGATCTTCGGCAACCGCTCCCTTTCGACCGAAGTGGGTGGGATTGCGGTTGGCCCCGGCGAGCTGTCCGTGAACAACTCCATCCTTTGGGCCAATGCGGGATCCAGCGGCGCCACGGCCGCCGTCAATCAGCTCAGCCCTCTAACCGGCGTTACCTACTCCCACGTCCAAGGCTGGACCCTCGGGGGAACCGGCAACTCCAGCGATGACCCGATGCTGACGGATCCGCTGGGCGGCGACTTCGGGCCACTTCCAGGATCCCCAGTGATCGACGCAGGTGGGCCAGAGAATCAGCTGTTCTGGAGCGTGGGCGACTTCCTCGGCAAGCGTCGTCGAGTGGACGATCCCCAGACCCCCGACACGGGAGCGGGTCCCGGGGCGGTGATCGATATTGGCGCCGTCGAGCGTTCAGTGGGCGCGATCGGGACCGTCTTTTGTAGCGGCGACCGAAACGGCTCAGGCCAGCGCGGCGTTATCGACGCGTTCGGTTCCACGCGTGCCTCCGACAACTCCGTGGTACTCGTGGCTAGCCAACTTCCAACCCAGCAGTTCGGGATCTTCTTCCTCAGCCGAGACCTCGGCCAGGGGGTCACGCCCACCGGGCTCACGATCTGTCTCGGTGGCCACATCGAACGCTTGATCGGGCCAGGCCAGGTGCTGAACTCGGGCTCCAATGGCCAGTTCTCCCTTGCCCTGGACCTCACCGCGATCCCCGACGGTCCTGGCCTTACGTCCGTGCTCCCGGGCCAATCCTGGTCTTTCCAATGTTGGCACCGCGATCCGTCGGGGTTCAACGGTTTCTACTTCACGGATTCCACGACGATCGTCTTCGAGTGATGCCGAGTGGGCCTTGCCCCGATGGCCAAGCCGTCTCGGGGCTCTTTGCCGCTATGCTTCCGCCCGCTCGCTCTGCACGTTTCTTGTCGGTTCCATGACACGCTTCTTTCCTTTGCTCTTGGCCGCAGCCGCCTCGCTGACGGCTCCGGCCCTCGCCGACAAGATCTACGTGAACGCCGGCCTCACGACGGGCGCGAACGATGGAACCTCCTGGGCAGATGCGTACCAGGGGCCTGGGGGGCTCGACTTGGCGCTTGCCTCCCGCGAGTTCCTTGACGAAATCTGGGTGACCCGCGGCCGGTACCGGCCGGGCGTCGACATCAGGAACGGCCGCTTCACTTTCCTGATCGAGGGGAGAGCCGTGATCCTCGGTGGCTTCGTCGGAGTGGAATCCTCAGCGGGTGAACGCCTGTCGCCGGAGTTTGCGCGGACGATCCTTGATGGGGACCTGGCAGGGGATGACCTCACCCCCGGTGGCTCGCGGGACGATAACGCCCGTCACGTCGTTTCATTGGTCGGGGCATCAGGCCTGATCGATCGGGTGACGGTCGAGCGTGGGTTCGCCGGGGGCGGCGTGCTCTGCGGCGGAGCCGTCGAGGACGCTGGCGCAACGCCCAGCTTCACCGAGTTCAAGGACTGCACGTTCCGAGACAACGAAGCCCAGCTCGCGGGTGGCGCGGTTGCGTCGCTTTCTCTCGGCTCGAGTTGCCGGTTCTTGGGGTGCCTCTTTGAGAACAACCGTGTCGGCTCATTCGGCGGTGGGCTCTATCTGCAAACGACAGGAGACACGGTCGTGGAGCGCTGCGAGTTCCGCACAAACAGCGCCGGCGCCGGAGGTGGGATGTGCGTATCGTTCAGTTCGATCGCGACCGTCGGGCACACCGTCTTCGTGGACAACGAATCCCGAGCGGCGTTCGGAGGTGGCGCAGTCTTCTTGTACTTGGATGGAAGCATGGGCCTCAGAAGCTCCACTCTCGTTGGCAACCGCGCCCTTGCTGCAGCGGAAGGCGGTATCTCCACGCTCCCCGGGTTCTTGGAAGTCTCCAATAGCATCCTGTGGGGCAACGCCGGCGCTGGGGGCGGGATGGCCGCGGCCAACCAACTCAGCGTGCGGACGGGGGTGAGCTACAGCCATGTGCAAGGTTGGTCCTTCGGGGGTGTTGGCAACTCCAGCGCGGATCCGATGCTCGCCAATCCCCTCGGCGGCGACTTTGAGCCGCTCTCAGGTTCCCCGGTGATTGACGCGGCCGGCGCCGTGCCGCTTGCCGACCGGAGCGTCGGGGACTTCCTCGGCAAGCGCCGACGGGTGGACGATCCCCAGACGCCGGACATGGGCGCTGGCCCTGGAGCCGTGATGGACATTGGCGCCGTGGAGCGCTCGGTAGGGGCGATCGGGACCATGACCTGCATCGGCGGATTGAACGCTTCGGGCCAGCACGGCGCCATCGATGCGTTTGGATCCAAGCGGGTCAACGACAACTCCGTCGTGCTCGTGGCCAGCCAACTTCCGACCCACCAGTTCGGCATCTTCCTGGTGGCCCGGAACGTCGGCCCAGTTTTATCGCCAAACGGCATCCTTCTCTGCCTGCCCTTCGGGATCTCCCGCTTCGTGGGGCCGGGGCAAGTGCTGAGCTCGGGCGCGAACGGTCAGTTCTCCCTCGCCCTCGACCTCACGGCGATCCCTAGCGGCTCGGGCTTTGCCTCTGTTCGCCCCGGTCAGTCTTGGTCCTTCCAAGGATGGCATCGCGATCCGGCGGGCATCAACTCGTCGAATTTCACGGACGCGACGACGGTAGCATTCGAGTGAATCTTGGGGCCCGTTGTAACGGCCACCGTCTCTACCGGAAGACCTCCCATGACACGCATTCTGACCTCGCTACTCGCCGTTGCATCCAGCCTCGTCGCTCCGTCCTTGGCGGGGACCCTCTTCGTCGACGCCAATCTCACCACAGGAGCCAACGATGGCTCCTCGTGGGCGGACGCTTTTCAAGGGGAAGGGGGGCTTGATGCGGCGTTGATCGCCCGAACACCGGCTGATGACATTTGGGTCGCGCAGGGGCGCTATCGTCCCAGCGTGGACCTCGTCGATGGGCGCCATTCGTACCGCGTGAGCGGCAGGCTTGACCTGTTCGGAGGATTCTCGGGAGGCGAATCGACCCTCGGGGAACGTCCACCCAGGGGAGTTGCCGAGACGGTTCTCGATGGGGACCTGCTCGGGGACGATCTCGCGCCCGGGGGCACGAAGGACGACAACTCTCGCCACGTCATGTTGATGGACGGCGTCTACGGGACCATCGATGGGATCACTGTTGAAGGTGGCTACGCATGGAGCCTGACTCCCACCCATGGCGGGGCCATGTTTTTCCTGGGCAACTCGCCGAGCGACATGAGTCTCCGCCACTGCACGTTCCGTGGCAACGAAGCGTCGTTCACCGGCGGGGCCATCAACATGGCTACGGCCAATTCCTCGCTAAGTCTCTTCGACTGTCGGTTCCTGCACAACCGCGTCGGTACCTACGGAGGGGCGCTCTCTGTCAACGCCAACCCCCGAGTGCACATGGACTCATGTGAATTCTCCGGCAACGTCGCGGGCAATGGCGGGGCGCTATTCCTCCGGCAGGTGGTGGACAACCGCATTCGCAACTGTGCTTTCTACGACAACGAGGCACGTGCGCCATTCGGCGGAGGCGCAATGTTTGTATTCACGGACGGCGCTCTTCAGATCGAGAGCACGACGGTGGTCGACAACGTGGCCCTCGCGAACGACCAAGGCGGCCTCCTCATCACGGCGCAGAGCTTCGAGATGACGAACTCGATTCTGTGGGGAAATGTCGGTGTCGGCGGAGCTTCCGGCGAACTGAATCAGACCAACGTGACGTCGGGAGTGAGCTACTCGATCGTGCAAGGCTGGGCATCGGGCGGGGTCGGCAACCTCAGCGTCGACCCGCTGCTCACGGACGCGGCCAACGGGGACTTCGAGCCCCTTTCCGGATCCCCAGCCATCGACGCTGGTGGTCCTTCGCTGTCCTCGGGTGCGCTCATCAGCGACCTTCGGCTCAACCGCCGCCGCGTCGATGATCCACTGGCCATCGATACGGGGGTTGGGCCGGCACCTGTCATCGACATCGGTGCCGTCGAACGCTCGGTGGGTGCCATCGGTCATGCGGTCTGCGCGACCGATCCGAACTCGACGGGCTTGCCCGGCCAGTTGGACGCTTTCGGATCGACGGTCGCTGCAGACAACATGGTCGTCCTCGTAGCGACCAACCTCCCTCCCAATCAGTTTGGGATCTTCGTTGTCAGTCGAGACACGGGGTTCATCCCCGGTCCGGGGGGGCCCATCCTCTGCTTGGCGGGGGTGATCAGGCGCCTCGTTGGGCCAGGGCAGATCCTGGGCTCAGGCGCCGCGGGCGAGTTTTCACTCGCACTGGACCTGACCATGATGCCGGCGATGTCAGGCTTTGAGCCTGTATTGGCGGGACAGTCCTGGTCCTTCCAATGTTGGCACCGCGATGTGGGGCCGAGTTACTTCTACGGGTTCACGGACGCGACGACGGTCAACTTCCAGTAGCGGGCAATTTCGGAGAGGGGGGGCTACCCTTGGGCCATGGATGTTCTCCGATCTCTCGGGGGCCTTGCGCTCCTCCTGATGCCGCTCTCGCCCGCCGCTTCCGCCTTCTCTCCGGTCACTCAGGGAAAGGCGCCCCAGTCGCTGACGCCAGAATCGGGCAACCTCGATTCCTGGGCCGATTTCATCCGCCCCAGTGGCGACGAACTCAGCTACGAGAAGATCGGTTGGCGTAGCTCGTTCTGGCCGGCGATCGAGGAAGCGCGTGGGCTTGGGCGGCCGGTGCTGCTCTGGACCATGAACGGGCACCCGCTCGGGTGCACATGAAACAACGGCGTCCGTGGACGCCAACTGGTCTGGTCAGACCCCAAGGTCCAAGAGTTAGCCAAGCAGTTCGTTTGCGTGGCGGAAGAGGTGCACTTCATCTACCCCGAGGGGGATTGGGCGCTCAATCGCATCAAGGACGAGCCCGGGCACTTGCTCTTCAAAGGCTACGGCGCCCAGATGCCCAAGGGCGACTGGAACGAGTCGGGCACCAAGCAAGGCATCTACATGATGGGGCCAAACGGGGAGTACCTCGAAGGGGCTCACGCGGCGAGCGGTAGCAGTTCGCGCCTTGCGGAGCGGCTTGGCCGGGCCCTTGAGCGCTGGGAGGCGCTCAAGAAGGACAAGAAGTACGCAGGGGAGAAGATCCCAGCGGTGGCCGAGGTGGCACCGCCCAACATGGCGGATGTTCCGATGGTCCTGCGGGTTTCGATCCGCGATCTGCCGAGGGGCAAGGGCGACGAGTCCGGGCGGCGCCGTACGAAGCGCGATCTCCAAGGCCGCGGTTGGATGGCTTTCACAGAGTGGGCTTGGAACCAGAACTGGTTCGCCGTCTCCGACCCAGCGGCGCTCGTCCCGAAGGGCAAAGGGGAAGAAGCGGTACCAGAGCAAGCGGCGCAGGCGCTCATTCGCCGGACCCTGATCGACAACGTGCGGGGCCAGAATCCCCCTTGGAAGGCCGAAGACGTGAAGGAGTCGTCGCTCTCGATGCGCGTCTCGAAGAAGTCGAAGAAGCTCTGGGAGATCGAATACACGGGCAGCGCTCGTCTGGATGCCGGTGGCAAGGGTTACTCGCCCGCCATTTACGGCCGGGCCGAGTGGGACCCCAAGGCAAAGGCGTTCCAGTCGTTCAGGCTGGTGGCGATCGGCGAGCGCCGTGGGGCAGCGCGCTTCAACCAGCGCGCCAAAGACAAGGCGCCGGCGCCCATGGGGGTGTTGCTCGAGCTTCACATGCGTCAGCCAGAAGCGGAAGCCGCCGGGAAGAAGCCCGGTAAGCGGACGCGCTAGCGCGCCCGCGGCGTGTCTTCTCTGCTCGCCGGATCCTGCCGATAGAACGCAGCGAGGGATTGGTAGAGCTCCTTGTGCCGGTCCTTCATGCGGCCCGGGCGCTCGAAGAAGAGCTCCGTGGCCACGGCAAAGAACTCGGCGGGGTTGGTGGCGCCGTACTTGTCGAGCAGCGTCCGCCTGCCCCGTTCGTCAGCTTGGACGAGCGCTTTGAATTCCTCGTCCAAGACCCCGGTCCACGCCTGGTGCGCGCCGCGAGTTTGAATCGGCGGCACGCCGTCCGCGTAGCCGTCGAGCATGTCTAGCTTGTGCGCAAACTCGTGGTAGACGACGTTCCGGCCGTCGTCCTCATTACGGACGCCGTGGTGGGCCGCGTCCCACGAGAACACAACCGGTCCCCGGAGCCATGCCTCCCCGTGGCGATGGCTGGTGCCTTCTCCTGAATCGCCGCCGTGGGCGCTGTAGGTGCCGGGGAAGACGTAGATGGTCTTCACCTTGCGGTACGCGTCCTCTGGGAGGTGCAAGGTCAAGCGGCATGCCTGTGCCGCGATGGACACGCGCATCTCGTCGGTGATCTCGAGGCCCGAGCGACCCTCCCAGTACACCTGATCGAGCAGCAGCTTGATGAGTTCCTCAAAGCGCGAGCGCTCCTCGGGAAGGAGGGCTTCGACGAATTCCATGGACGCGAGCACTTCCGCCGCGGCGGCGGGCAGGGGGCGGGCCAGCACGCGGGCGCGCCGGCGCCGCCTGAGCCATCCGAAGATCATTGGTCTTTCGCCGTCATGGGGGTTTTGGTTTGGGTCGTGTTCGCGCCAGAGAGGTTCAGGAGCACACGTTGCGCCAGGGCCGCCACTTCAGGGGCAGTGGCGGACAGGTCTCCTCCGGGGAAGGGGACCAGGGTGATGGGGCGTTGGCGCATGGGGAGCTGAGGAGGGGAATACGCCTTGACGAAGAGTTTCGTAAAAGGGCGCAAGGGGGCTAGCTGGAATGACGAAGGTCTTCGTACTTTGAAGGGAGTCCAGCCGACGCTGGCCACAGCCCATGACGAAGAATACACCGCCACGAAAGCCCACTGAGGCCGAGTTCAACATCCTCCGAATGATCTGGGAGCGCCCTCGCTCCACGGTCCGCGAGGTGCACGAGGCCCTGTCGGAGGGCACGGAAATTGGCTTCACGACGGTCCTCAAGCTCATGCAGATCATGACGGAGAAGGGCCTGCTCGAGCGCGATACCGACGTGCGCCCCCAGGTTTTCTGGGCGGCCAAGCCGAAGAAGCAGACCCAGAAGGCGCTCCTGAGGGACCTCCTCGACAAGGCATTCCAAGGCTCACCAGGGGACCTGGTCTTGCAGGCACTCTCGGTGCGCAAGTCCTCCCCGGAGGAGCTTCAAGAGATCCGGGCCATGCTCGATCGACTGGAGAACGAGTCATGATGTTCGCCGCTCTTGGATCGCTTGGGGGACTCGACCGCTGGGGGGCCGCCCTTGGATGGGCGGTGTTTAGCTTCCTCTGGCAGGGCCTCTTGATCGGCCTCTTCTGCGCAGCGGCGTTGCGGCTGATTCCGCGGAGCTCCCCAGGCGGGCGCTACGCAGTGGCGGGGGGCGGGCTTGCGCTCAGCGTGCTCGTGTTCTGCGCCACGGCGGTCCTTTCCGGTCCCAATCCCACGGGGAGCGGCGCCATGTCGGAGCTGCTCGCCGAGGCGGGATACCTAGAGGCCGATCTCGGGTCCGCTCTCACTGCCGTCGGCGCGACGCCCACGGCCGTGGACGCTAGCCTCCGCTGGATCCCCGCCGTCGCCGCCCTCTGGGCCCTCGGCGCCCTATGGATGATGCTCCGACTCGTCTTAGCCTGTGGTGCTGCCCATCGGTTGCGCGTCCGTTCGCGCATCGCGGTGGACGATCGCTGGCAGGCGGTTGCGGACCGACTCTGCGTCGATCTCGGCATCCGTCGCCGCGTGCGGGTCTTCGCCACCGAGCTTGCGGACAGTCCGCTGGTGGTTGGCTGGCTGCGTCCGGTGGTGCTTGTGCCCACGGCGACTTTTCTCGTGCTCTCGGCGGAACAGCTGAAGAGTGTCCTCGCCCACGAACTTGCCCACATCAGGCGCTTCGACCCTCTGTTCAACGCCCTCCAGGCGATCGTCGAAGTGCTCTTGTTCTTCCACCCCGCCACTTGGTGGCTCTCCTCGGTCATTCGCCAGGAGAGAGAGCATTGCTGCGACCTCGCAGCCGTGCGCACCACAGGCGGACCCCTTCCTTTGGCCCGCGCTCTCACGCGCCTCGAATCCCACAGGCAATCGAGCTCCGAGATGGTCCTCGCAGCCAGTCCCAAAACCGGTTTTCTCATGACACGCATCCAACGCATTCTCGACGTTCGCTCCGCGGGCCAGCCCAAGCGGGCCAGCCTTCGTCCACTCACTCTCCTTGGCACGGTGGCCATCGCCTTGGGACTTGGCATTGCGAGCGCCGCAGCCAATCCCCAGCCTTCGCCTGCGACTTCCACGACATTGAGCCTGGAAGGCCGCGATGCCCACGGCGACTACGCGATCGTCGAAGCGCGAATTCTGGAGGCAGTGGAGGCCCATACTCTCAGCGCCTCCGACGCGAAGAACGTGCTAAAGGCCCTACGCAAGTCGATGTTCCAGGGCAAGGAAGAGGCCCCTCGCCGCGTGCGCCTGATGTCTCCCGTCATTGGCATGGATCAGTCGGTTAAGGGGCAACGTACCCAGTCCCGTGATCGCTATGACGCGGCACTCGAACAGGTGTACAGGCTCGAATTGGAGCTGCAGAACTCCAAGAACTCCGAGGAATTGAAGAGGGCCGAAATGGCCGAAAAGCGCGCCGTACTTGAGGAGCGGATCAAGGATTATCAGGAGAGGGTCAATCGGAGCGACGCTGACTTCAGGCGCCGCGACCCCAGCATGCCGCGCGTCGGTGAGTTGTTTGACCCCGCGGTGGATCCCCGCCGGAACATCGTGGTCGATATCAAGGAAGCGGTTCGCTCTGGCGAGATCACGGGTGAAGAAGCCAAGCGGAAAGTCGAAGCCGTTCTTCGGAAGCGGGAAGCCGATCGCCGGACCGTCGAGATGGATCGGGCAAGGCTGGAGGAGCTCAGCGAAGTGGTGCGGGGCCGACGAAACACCGCCCGCGAGCTGGTCGTCACAGGCACCGAGGCACGCGGGGGCCGCCGACCTGTTGCGGTGGGCACTGAAGCACGCGGGGGCCGCCAGCCCGTCGCGGTCGGCACCGAGGCTCGCAGGGGCCGCCCTCCGGTTGCGGTGGGCAAAGAGGTGCGCAAGGGACGCAACGTGGTCCCCAACGACCAGGACGATCAGGCCAAGCGATTGAACGAACGACTCCACATGCTGGAGATGGAGCTTGAGCGCGTCCGGAGTGAAGCGAGCCGGGCGAAGCGGGAGATCACCCGGCGCAAAGTGCCTGGGCGTCCTGTCATGGGCCAAGACGTGGAGCCCAAGAAAGAGGGGGGCGACAAGAAGAGTCAGCGCCGTGGTGGCAGCAAAGGGAAGGACGTTTCCAAAGGCGCTGAGGTCAAGGAGTACTACCGCGGCAGAAAGTAGGTCGCCCCGGTGAGCCCCTTGTGATGGAGAGCTCAGGCGCCGGTGGCTGAGTCCCAGGCTTGAGCCAATTCAGCAAGTCGGTCTTCCTGCCGAAGCCCTGCGGGCCCCGGACGAGCGTGCCAATGCGGCCGCTCCTCCGGGGCCCTTCGTCATGGCCACAGGGTCGACCCCGTGATGCGACAGAGTGTTGCCGGCGAGCCCGGCGAATCGGGTTGTCCCAGTGCCAGATCTGTGCAGGCTCAGCGCAACTCAGCGACTCAGGCTGGCGGAGGCTCGCGAAATCGAGTGTCCTTCAAGGGCCTATGACCCAAAGAACGCTCTTGTCCACGCTTCGTCTCACAGCGCTTATCGCCGCTGCACCGCTACTTCCCCTGACCCAAGGCGCCAGCGCTCAGGTGCACCATCACCCCGATGGAAGGCCCTGGAAGCAGAAAGCCAATCGGGGACCCGACGCGGAGGTGCCGGGCTGGTACTACGGCCTTGGCGTGACGGGCATCCGAGTGCAGCTCGACGAAGAACGCCCGAGCCACCTGCTCGTGAAGCACGTCTTCGAGGGCAGTCCCGCCCAAAAGAAGGTGAAAGTGGGGGACTGGATCACTGGCGCGGGGGGCGCGGCGTTCGAGACGCCCCACAGAAACGGTTACGGGATGAAGGTGTTCGGACCCCAGGGACCAATCGCCGACTTTGCCGCAGCGCTCGACGCTGGGCTCGCGGGCAAAGGGTCGAGCCACTCCCTCAGCGTGACCATCGACCGTGACGGCAAAGAGAAAGAGGTCAAGTTGAAGCTGCCTTCGAAGGCGCTCCCGTACGCCGAGACTTTCCCCTTCGACTGCAAGCAGTCCGAGGCGCGCCGGGAGTTTCTCCTGGAGTACCTCCTGGAGAACCAGCGCGATGATGGCTCCTTCGGGCATCCGGTGCACAACACCTTTGCGCCCCTCGCGCTGCTCTCCAGCGGCAAGCCGAAGCACATGAAGGCGGTTCGCAAGGCGGCGCGCTACCACGCCAAGCAAACCAAGGCGGAAGACGAGGGTGGTCTCATCAACTGGCGGTACATGGCGGCGGCCGTCGTGCTCTCTGAGTACTACTTCGCGACCAAGGAGAAGTGGGTCCTGCCCGAGCTCCAGGAGGTCCAAACGTTCCTCGCGGCGAGCCAGTACATGGATCCCTCTCAGATTAACCCGAAGGCCAAGGAGTCCCATCCGGGTTCGTATCCAAAGTCACCCGAGCAGCAGCGCGGCGGCTGGGGCCATATCACTGGCTTCGAGGGTTACGGGCCGATCGCCATGCTCACCGGCCAAGGGGCACTGGCCTACTCGTTGATGCAGCGAGCGGGAATTGAAGTCGACGAAGAGCGACACAGGGCCGCTTACAGGTTCCTCCAGCGTGGCACGGGTTCCAACGGGTACCTCTGGTACGCCGACGGCGTGGCCGGCGACGAGAACTGGGCCGACATGGGCCGCACCGGAGCCTCGACCATCGCCCATTGGATGAGTCCTTTCGACGGTCACGATACGTTTGCGAGGCGCAGTGCGGCGCTCATGGGGGACAAGCCCGACAGCTTCCCAGACACCCACGGGTCGCCGCTCTTGGGCATGGCCTACGGCGCCCTCGGCGCGTCGACGCATCGACCGAGCTTCGAGAAGCTCATGGCGGCGAACCGATGGTGGTTCGTCCTCTCGGAGTGCCCCGATGGGACCTTCCACTACCAGCCGAACCGCGACAACGCGGGCTATGGGAACGACGCGCGACTGCTCGCCTCTGCGGTGACGGCGTTCATCCTGTCCATCCCGGACGAGAACCTCGTCATCACGGGAAAGGACAAGGCTAAGCGTCCGGTTTCCAGCCGAAGTCGCTGAGCTTGACCCGACCGTTCGTGACCTTCACGCCTTCGGCTCGCAGTAGCTTGGCCTGGTCACGCGCGATGCCGCCGGTGACACGGATCGTCCCGTCGGAGCCAAGCACCCTGTGCCACGGGACGGAGTGGTTGTTCACAAACCGTTTGAGCACCGATCCCACGAAGCGCGCGCTGCGCGGCAGGCCTGCCTCTTCGGCGACCTGCCCGTAGTACGCGACCTGGCCCTCCGGGATGCAGTCGATCGTGGCCAGGACCCGCTGTACGCGTTCGTCTTGGAGCTGTTCCGCGGGGGACTTGGGGCGCTGCCCGATCGGGCGAGTCTTCTTTGGGTTCACGGGCTCGGTTTTGGGGCGTGGCCTTCGGGCATCCCTCGGAATCGAGGGGGCGACCGCAGCGAGGATACCGTGGGGACAGCGGCCCGACGCCGTCAGGAAACGGAGCGCCCGCCGCGCAGGCTGATGACGATGGCGCCGGCGAAGATGCTCTTGGCGGCGGCACCCAGGAGGAAGGGGGCCACGCCATGCTCCCAGGCCGCCCCGGCGCCGAGGAATCGGGCGAGCCAGAGGAATCCTACGGCCAGGATGACGGCGTGGGCTGCCATGAAGGCAGACGCGAGCGCAAAGGGATGGCGCGGCGCGAGACCGGCGATGGCGGCGGCCACCGGGAAGGCCGCGAGGTAGCCGGAGGTCTTCGAGTCGAGGAATTCCATGCCTGGAAGGGCCTTTCCGTCGGCAAAAACCGGGGCGCCCAGGATTCCCCAGGCGACATAAAGGGCCGCCGCCGCCGCCCCCCGGGCCGGACCCAGGCAGCCTCCGACCACGAGCAGGGCCAGGGTTTGGAGGGTCATGGGCACGGGACCGCGCTCGATGTGGGCTTGGGCACCCGCGGTGATGAGCAGCGCCGCCAGGGCCAAGGCGGCCAGAAGGCTGGCCCCCCGGAGGCTCCGAAGCTTGTTCACCCAGGGTCTCGCCCCTTTTGGCTGGTCATTCATGTCCATGTGCGCCGCATTCTCTCGTTTGCACGTGCGGTGTGGCACCGCTGGAACGGGTATTGCGGTCGCTGTCCCACGTACCACCGCCAAATTCTGAAAGATTGGGCGCCAATCGCCGACGAACGGAAGGCGCTCTGCGTAGCTAAACTGATGCCGATGTCCCAGGAATGCCCGAGCTGCACCGTCGAGGTCCCCGCCTCCGCCAAATTCTGTCCAGAGTGTGGCGTCTCCTTCGGGGGGCTCGACAACGATCTGACTGGCCGGACCCTCGCGGGTAAGTACGAGATCCAGAAGAAGATCGGCGAGGGCAGCATGGGCCAGATCTACATGGCCATGCACCTCGGCCTCGAGAAGCGGGTTGCGATCAAGATCCTCCACCGGGACGTGGAGCTCGGCATCGAAGCCTCCCAACGTTTCCGCCGCGAGGGCATCGCCGCAGGCCGGATCCGTCACCGCAACGCCATCGAGGTCTTTGACTTCGACACGACGGAGGAGGGGCTCACGTTCCTCGCGATGGAGTTTGTGGAGGGGCGCGACCTGCGCCAGGTGATCGACGAAGAGGGCGCGCTGGAATTCGACGACGCCCAGGCGATCATCCTCCAGGTGCTCGCCGCGCTCAAGGCGGCCCACGACCTTGGCATCGTGCACCGGGATCTCAAGCCGGCGAACGTGATGCTCAGCGACGAGTCTGATCGGCGGAGGGTGAAGGTGCTCGACTTCGGACTCTCGAAGCTCGTGCATCGGAAGATCGAAGCGAGCCTCACGACGATCCCCGGCCGCATCATCGGCACGCCGCTCTACATGGCGCCCGAACAGTCCAGCGGCGAAGAGGCGGACGCGCGCGCGGACCTCTACGCCATCGGCCTCATGTTTTACGAGTTGCTCGTGGGGGAGCGGCCCTTCCAGGGCAAGACCCTGACCGAGCTGCTCTACGCCCAGGCCACCCAGCCCGTGCCCGATATCTTCGAGGCAGCGGAGCACCCCCAGCCGGATCACCTCGGGGCGTTCTTCGAGAAGGCCCTCGACCGGGACAAAGAGGAACGCTTCCAGTCCGCCGACGAGATGGTGGCGGCGCTGCTTGGCGAAGTCGAGATCACGCCAACTCCGGACTCAAGGCGAGCGACAGCCTCCGCGGAGCCCAGACGGCGCCGACGCCAGGAGGACGAGCCGGCAGCCTCGTCCGGTGCGAAGTCCAAGGGCCTCTTCATCGGTCTCGGCGCCGCCCTCTTGGTGGGCGCCGTGGGGTTCGGTGTGATGCAGATGGCCGGCGGCGGTGACGGGGAGGGCCCGGGTGAAAGCGGCAAAGGCGCGGCGGTCGCGGGGCTGTCGGACCCGAAGGCCCCACGCCTCAGCCAACGGCCCGTGGGGGCGCGTCCGGAAGGTGCCGCTGAATACCTCGAGATCCTGGAGGAAGCGCAGGCGATCCTCACGGAAGGCAAGCCCAATGAGGCCCTGAGCAAGCTCAAGATCGCGTTCAGCAGCAAGCTGCGCCAACTGCGTGACCCAGAGGCTTACTACTTACGCGGTCTCGCCCTGCGAGCCACCGGCGAGCGGAACTCTGCCATCGCCGACCTCACCGAGGCCCTCAGCGGCGATTCGGCGTATGAGGAGGCGCGCCTGGAGCTTGGCTGGACCGAGCTGATGGATTCAGAATCGGCAGACGCGATGGGCCGTGCGGAAGCGTTGTTCCAGGCCGTGCCTGAGGACGTTGGTGCGTTGCATTCTGACGCCCTCGCGGGGCTAGGTGTGATCGCGGACAGGCGCGGGGACGCCGGGGCCGCGCGCGAGCTCTTTGGCCGGGCGATCGAAGCCAACGAAGAATGCTGGCGGGCCTTCGTCGGCAAAGGCCGGCTCGAGATCGCGGCCGGGGAGTACGCTGCCGCCGAGGACGCCTTCACCCAGGCCAAGCGCTGGAGCCCACGGTCCGTGGAGGCCCTCGTGGGCCTTGGCGAAGCGTGCCTCGGCAATGGATCCGACGATGCGGCCATCCGGAACTTCTCGTTGGCCCTGGAGTACGGCGGCCCGAGCCTCGCCGCCAAGCGCGGCCTATGCGC